>JBOGIX010000100.1:0-2744 GCA_050744685.1 Vicinamibacterales bacterium
TCCTTGACCTCGCCGCCGAGCACACCCGCCTGAATCGCCGCGCCCACCGCGACGACTTCGTCCGGGTTGACGCCCTTGTGCGGATCCTTGCCGAAGAGCTCCTTGACGATCGCCTGCACGCGCGGGATACGCGTGGAGCCGCCGACCAGGACGACCTCGTCGATCTTCGAGGCGTCGACGCCGGCGTCGGCCAGCGCCTGCTTCGTGGGACCGACGGTCCGCTGGAGCAGGTCCTCGACGAGCTGCTCGAACTTCGCGCGCGTCAGCTTCAGCTGCAGGTGCTTCGGCCCGGTCTGGTCCGCGGTGATGAACGGCAGATTGATGTCGGTCTCCAGCACCGTGGAGAGCTCCATCTTCGCCTTCTCCGCCGCCTCGCGCAGCCGCTGCAGCGCCATCCGGTCCTTGCTGAGATCGATGCCTTCCTGCTTCTTGAACTCCGAGGTGATCCACTCGATCACCCGTTGATCGAGGTTGTCGCCGCCGAGATGCGTGTCGCCGTTGGTGGCCTTGACCTCGACAACCCCTTCCCCAACTTCGAGGATGGAGATGTCGAACGTGCCGCCGCCGAAGTCGTAGACGGCGATCGTCTCGTCCTTTTTCTTGTCGAGGCCGTAGGCGAGGGCGGCCGCCGTCGGCTCGTTGACGATGCGCATGACCTCGAGGCCGGCGATGGTGCCGGCTTCCTTGGTGGCCTGGCGCTGGGCGTCGTTGAAGTACGCCGGCACCGTGATCACCGCGCGGCTGACCGGCTGGCCCAGATACTCCTCGGCAGCCTGCTTCAGTTTCTGGAGCACCATCGCGGAGATCTGCGGCGGAGCATATTCGTCGGAGCCGACCTTGATGCGGACGTCGCCATTGGCGGCGCGGGCCACGGAGTACGGCACCATCCGCATCTCGTCGCTGACCTCGTCGTACTTCCGGCCCATGAACCGCTTGATCGAAAAGACCGTGTTCTCGGGGTTGGTCACCGCCTGGCGCTTGGCCACCTGCCCCACGAGCCGCTCGCCAGACTTGGTGAACCCGACGACCGACGGCGTGATGCGGCTGCCCTCCGGATTGGTGATGACGACCGGTTCCCCACCCTCCATGACCGCCACGACGGAGTTGGTGGTCCCGAGGTCGATCCCGATAATCTTGCTCATTGTGCAGTCCTCACGTCCTGCCGCCTTGATGACGGCCAATCTTTATAATGCTTATAATATATTATCTCAGCGCAAGACTGTCAATGTTGACCTATCCCAGGCGCTTAAACTCTGTGGTTCCTGGAAGGTTCTGACCACGGTTGGGGCTGAAACGGACGCATTTGGCAGGACGATAACTCCCAACGTCCAACTCCCAACCTCCAAGGAGGTAGCGTCGGATCAGCGGGGCGTAAAGTCGCCGCAGAACAGCCCCTTGTTGGGCTTCTACCCTGAAGGTATGAATCCGCGGCTCTTTGGAAGTTGGAGGTTGGGAGTTGACGATGGGCGAAGGGCGGGGATCCCAAGTGATATACTCGTACTGCCAACCCTGCCGCAGCGCGACCCGCTGCACTTTCGGGGCTCGTACCCTGACCCGAGGCATCCCATGACCCGCCGCCTGGTGCCCTATGTGATGGCGTTGGTCTCTTTGTGCGGCCTGCCAGCCGCCGCGCAGGAACCGGCGGTTCCCGATCACAGTGCCGATCCGCCCGCGCACATTGCGTTCGTCGACGGCGGCGCCGTCCTCGAGCGCGACGGGCAGGTCGAATCCGATCCGCTTTCGATGCCCCTCCTCGCCGGCGATCGCGTGCGCACGCAGGGCGGTCGCGTTGAAGTGCTCTTCGCCGACGGCAGCGCGCTGCACCTCGACGCCAACACGATCGTCGACTTTCAATCCGACGAGGTCGTGAGGCTCCTCGAAGGCCAGATTCGCCTGTCGATCGTGGGCCCGGCGCGCGATGTGTCGTATCGCATCGACGCGCCGTCGGCCTGGGTGCAGATCGTCGACCCGGGCGAGTACCGCATCGCCATCGTTAGCGGCGAGGACGTCGAGCTCGGCGTGCTGCGCGGCGCTGCGGAACTCGTCAACGAGCAGGGGCGCAGCTACATCCGCGCCGGCGAGCGCACCTTCGCGCGCGCGGGCGCCGCGCCGTCTCCTCCGTACGTCTACAACTCCGCGCAGTGGGACTCGTTCGATCGCTGGTCCGAGGAGCGCCGCGATCAACGGCTGGGCGCCTCGACGCAGTATCTGCCCGAGACCGTGCGGCCGTACGCGGCGGCCTTCGACACCTATGGATCCTGGCGTCAGGAGCCCGAGTACGGGTACGTCTGGTATCCGCGCGTCACCGCCGGCTGGCGTCCTTATCATCATGGCCGCTGGGTGAGCCTGAGACCCTACGGCTGGACGTGGGTAGGAAGCGATCCCTGGGGTTGGCCTACCCATCATTACGGCCGATGGGGGATCTCGGCCGGCTCGTGGTTCTGGATTCCGGGCCATCGCTGGGCACCTGCGTGGGTCTCGTGGGCATACGCCCCGAACTATGTCAGCTGGTGCCCGCTCGGCTGGAACAATCGTCCGGTGCTTCAGATCGTCAACGTGAACTATTTCGGCGGCCGGCGCTACAGCCCGTGGCATGCGTGGACCGTCGTGCCGCGGCGGCACTTCGGCGGATCGCACTTCAACGTCACACGCGTCGGCTCGGTGCGGGTCGACGCCCGCGTGCACAACTCCTTCGTTGTCCGCGACCGTGCGCCCGAGACGCGTTACGCCGTCGGACGCTCGGC
>JBOGIX010000101.1:0-2960 GCA_050744685.1 Vicinamibacterales bacterium
CGGCCGGCCTGATCGTTGGTGTGGGCGTCGGGCAGCTGTTCGAGTTCGGTGCCGCGGGCCCGATCCGTCAGGCTGAATCGATCAACCCGACGCAGCAGCTCGCTCGAGGCACGATGCCGGTTGGCGAGCGCGCCGGCCTCAGCGTCGTCCCTGCGGTGGCGCAGAGCGACGAGGTTTTCCTGTACGAAGTCGACGGCGTGCCGTCGCAGGTACGGGTGCCCGAGTCGCTGCAGTATCTCAACGCGATTACGCCCGGGGCGCGCGACTACGATCCGCGATAGGGATCGGCTGCCGGTCCCGTCGCCCGCCTCCCTGATGTGACGATCTTGCCGCCCACGAGCCAGCCGCTAATCTTCCGCAAGGGCCTCGACATGAAGGAGGCCGTCGCCGGTGATCTGGCGGCCGCGTACGACAGCGCGCTGGTGGACCAGGTCCGCGCCAACGATTATCGTTTCGAATCGGGACGCCTCACCGTTCACCTCGCGCGCGAGTTCGGGTTCTGCTACGGCGTCGACCGCGCCGTCGACTACGCGTACCAGGCGCGCCGCCGCTTCCCCGGACAGAACGTTTTCCTGACCGGGGAGATCATCCACAACCCGCACGTCAACGATCGGCTTCGCGGCCAGGGCATCCGCTTCCTGTCGGATCCGGGCGAGCAGCGGGATGGGCTCGGACCAGGCGACGTCGTGATCCTGCCGGCCTTCGGCGTCACTGTCGGCGAAATGGTGCAGCTCACACAGCAGGGATGCACGCTCGTCGACACCACGTGTGGATCGGTGCTGAACGTCTGGAAGAACGTGATCCGCTACGCGCGCGACGGCTTCACCTCGATCATCCACGGCAAAGTGAAGCACGAGGAGACGCGGGCGACGGCATCCCAGGCGCTGAAATATCCAAACGGACGATACCTGGTCGTCCTCGATCGGGACGAAGCCGCGATCGTCTGCGATTACATCCGGCAGGGCGGCGATCGCGAGGCCTTCATGCGCCAGTTCGCTGCCGCCGCCTCTCCCGGCTTCGATCCCGACCGCGACCTCGTCCGCGTCGGCTGCGCAAACCAGACGACGATGCTGATGTCGGAGTCGCTGGGGATTGGCGAGATGTTCCGCGCCGCCATCGCGGAGCGCTACGGCGAAGACGGGCTTGCCGATCATTTCCGGGCGTTCGATACGATCTGCAGCGCGACCCAGGAGCGCCAGGACGCCGTGATCGCGCTGCTCGCGGAACAGCCGCTCGATCTGATGATGGTCGTGGGCGGCTACAACAGCAGCAACACGTGCAACCTGGCGCGCATCTGCGCCGAGAAGGTCCGGACGTTTCACCTCGCGGATCCCGACTGCCTCGTCTCGCGCGGCGAACTGCGGCACCGGCCGGTCGGCGCTCCGTCGACCACGTCCAGCCGCGAAGTGGTCGCGCGTGGCTGGCTCCCCGCACGGGGTCCGCTGCACGTAGGACTCACCGCCGGGGCCTCCACACCCAACAACATCGTGGGGCAGGTCATCAAACGGCTGGAGGAGTTCAGCGCCGAGCCGGGCTGATCGAGGTCAGCGTTCGAGACGCTGGAGCCGCGACAGCGCCGGGCCGCTCGCTTCTTCGAGCGTGATCTTGACCTTGCGCCCGCGCTGGCGGGACAGAAACTTGTACAGATCGGAACCCGGCTTGACCATCACCGTGGCCTTGTCGCCGAGGGTGAAGTAGCCCTCTTGCAGCTCGTGGTCGGCGGAGCTCACCTCGACCGTGACGATGGCCTGGTCGCGGTCGCTCGCGAGCCCCTGGCCGGAGGTCAGCGCCAAGGTCAGCAACACCGCGACGAGGACGGCCACTGATACCGATTTCCAGCTTGTCAGACCTGTGCGCACGGTCCGCTGCTCCTCTCCTGCTGCGCCGGTCGATGCGGCCGGGCAGTGTCGGGTTTTGCAAGGCTGCTGCCAGTCGGCATCCTTAACGCTGTCAGTTGCTTAGCGACACCTGAGGGACCGTCGTGTGGCCGAAAGTAGGCTTCCGCGGTAAACAATGATCCTCTCCGGGGCGTATAGCCGCCAGTAGTCATCTCCGTTCCCCGGCGGCGTCAGGCGTGGTCGAGGAAGGGCTTCCCGACAGAAAGATTCCGAGAACAGCAATGGCTAGACAGACCGCATGGGTGCTGGCCCTCGTCGTGGCGTGTCTCCCGCTGACTCGTGCGTTCGCGCATGAGCGGGTCCCCGGCACCGCCGCAGAGGCGTCGCAGGCCAACAGAGATTCGAAGGGCAAGGACAAGCCGCAGGACTCCCGCCCGGGGGATCGCGAGCGCTGGAAGTGGTGGCTCTACGACCGCACCGAGCTCAGCATCACCGACCGGCAGTCCTCGGAGATCAACCAGATCTTCGAGTCGACGATTCCAAAGCTGCGCGAGGCGCGTCACGAGCTCGATCGCGCCGAAGATGAGCTCTCCCGGACGATCAAGGAGCACACGGCCGACATCGCCACGATGAGCATCCTGGTCGACCGCGTCGAGAACGCGCGGTCGCAGCACGCGAAGATGCGCGTGTTGATGCTGTATCGGATGCACCTGCTGCTCAGTCCCGAGCAGCGCGCGAAACTCGGCGTGCTCCGCGAGCGTCAGGAGCGTGAGCGGCGCGAACGTGAGCGCGAGCGCGACAAGGGCCGTTGATCGCGGCCTCGGCGCACACCCTGACCTGATTTTTCGTTCTGAGCAGTCGTAATTCTGGAGGCACTCGTGAGGAAGACCGTTTCATTCTGGGCAGCGGCCGCGATCACCGCCGCTGTCACCGCCCCGGCCGCGGCACAGGAGGCCGGTGCGGATCGCGTGAAGGATCTCATCGCCCAGGCGATGCAGCAGGCGGGACAGACCGCCCCGGGCGCGCCGGCCGCTCCTGCGACGGCGGGCCAGGGGCCTGTCGTCAATCTCACGGCCGACGAAGCGGTCCGTCGCATGCTGGAACGCAACCTGGACATCCAGG
>JBOGIX010000102.1:0-4733 GCA_050744685.1 Vicinamibacterales bacterium
CGTTGAAGCGGTCGGTGGACGGCAGGCTATCCTGGCCCACAAGTCGATCTACATGAAAGGCTCGCTCAGCATGCCGGCCGCGGGTATCGCCGGCACGATCGAGGTCTTCAGCGCGGCGCCGAACAGGCTGCTGATGAAGGTCGCGATCGACGGCGTGGGCGAAGTCGCCGAAGGCTTCGACGGGACGCATGCGTGGAGCATCTCCCCGATGACCGGGCCTATGCTCCAGGAAGGCAAGGCGCTCGAACAGAAGCGGCTCGACGCCGAGTTCCACGGCGAGTTGCATCCGGATTCGCGATACGTGTCGATGACCACGGAAGAGCGCACCGAGTTCGACGGACGTCCCTGCTACAAGGTGCGCCTGGTGCGCAAGATCGGCGGCGAGGACGTCGAGTTCTACGACGTCGCGAGCGGCCTCAAGGCGGGCAGCATCACGACGCGCGAGACGCCGATGGGATCGATCACGAGCACCAGCATCGAGACCGACTACCGGAAGTTCGGCGATCTGCTCCAGCCGGCGACGTTGAAACAGCAGATCGGCCCCGTGCAGCAGGTCATGACCGTCGCGGCCGTCGAGTACGACACCGTGCAGCCCGCCGTGTTCGAACTGCCGCCCGCCATCAAGGCGCTCGTCAAGTGACATCGTCCGATGCAGCACGGCGGAGGATCGCGCGCGGACTGGTCGCGATCGTGGTAACGGCCGCCGCCGTGTCGCTGTCCGCACAGGCGCCGCTGACGGTCGAAACCTTCGACGCGGTCTGGCGCATCGTCCGTGACTCGCACTTCGACAAGACGCTGAACGGCGTCGACTGGGAGAGTGTGGCGACGGAGCTGCGTCCCAGGGCGGCGCGCGCACACACTGCCGGCGAGCTGCGTGCCGTGCTGAAGGACATGCTCGGGCGCCTCGGCCAGTCGCACTTCGCGATCATTCCCGCGACGAGCGACCGGATCGGCGACGCGCCGCGCGACCAGAGCGCGACGCCGGGATTCGACGTGCGCCTCGTTGGTGACGATGTTCTCGTGACGCGCGTCGATGCCGCAGGCGGCGGCGCCGCTGCGGGTGTGCAAGCCGGGTGGAAAGTGAACGCCATCGACGGCCTGCCGGTGGCGCGCCTCGTTGGATCGCTGCCCGAGACGCTCGAGGAGCGCTTCCGGCAGGTGGAAGCCTGGCGGCTGGCACAGTCGCGCCTTCGCGGGCCGTCGGGCGCACCGGTTCGCATCACTTTCGAGGATGACAAGGGCGGCGAAGTCCTGCTCGCCATCGAGCGCCGGCCGGAATCGGGCCAGCCCGTCACCGTGGGCAGTCTGCCGACCATGTTCGTCCGTGTCGACGCGCGGGAGGTCGAGACCCCCGGCGGGCGGCCGGTAGGTGTCGTCGGGTTCAACGTCTGGATGACCGCCGTCGATGCGAAGTTTCAGCAAGCCATCGACGAGTTCCGCGGCAAGGCGGGCGTGGTCGTAGACCTGCGCGGCAACCCGGGCGGGCTCGCGGGCATGCTGATGGGCATCTCGGGGCACTTCATCGACGAGCGGATCGCGCTTGGCGTGATGAAGATGCGCCACAACGAAGAGCTGAGGTTCAACGTCAACCCGCGCCGGGTCAACGGCCGCGGGGAGCGGGTCGATCCGTTCGGCGGACCGGTCGCGATTCTCGTCGACAGCCTCAGCGGCAGCGCCTCGGAGTGTTTTACCGGCGGCATGCAGTCCCTCGGTCGCGCTCGAGTGTTCGGTCAGCGGACGATGGGGCAGGCGCTGCCGGCGTTGTTCGATCGGTTGCCGAATGGGGACGTGCTCATTCATGCTTTCGGCGATTTCGTCACCGCCGATGGAACGCGCCTCGAAGGACGGGGCGTCATTCCTGATGAGGTCGTGCCGCTCGATCGTGCGGCGCTGCTGGCGGGGCGCGACGGTACACTCGAGGCGGCGCTGGAGTGGATCGACAGGGCGGCGGGCAGCCGGGCCGCGCTCCGGTGAAGTACCGGGTGGCGTTCGAGTTACTGTTGCGCTTGCGGGTGGATTCTGTTAAACTGAAGCCTACCTGCTCGAGCAATTTCCAGCCAATCTACACAGGAACAAAATCGGGGGAGTGAATGGAGCAGCGCCGGCTGCGTCTTGGCGACATTCTGGACGACTACTGTCCACGGGAACGACGCGTAACCAACCACGCGATCGTCGCCATGATCGAAGACGATATCAAGCAGACACGTTGCACGACCTGCGACGCCGAACATCCGTACAAGGGCGCTCGTGTGCCGAAGCGACGAAAGAAGGAATCGCCGGTGGTTGCGGGGGCGCTCGCCTTGACGGCCGACGTGACGCCCTCGATGGACGCCGTGGCCACAGACGCCGTCGCTGCGCTCGCCCCGCGGCGAGAGGATGCCGAGCTCTCCATGCACAACGACGAGGACGACCCGCGGATGCCGTCCGGCAGCCCGAGCCCAACGCCCGCAGAACAGATCGCGTCGCGGGAAAGTGAGTCAGCCGCTGCAGATCAGGATTCGGAACCACACGCGGACATCGAGGAAACGCCGGCGGTCGAGGGTCCGGTACATCGTCCGCTGATCCGCGCAACGCTCCCGAGGCCCGAAGGGCAGAAGGACGCCCGTCCGCTGCCAGACTTCACCGTGAGGCATTCCCCGGCGCGGGGCCAGGGCGGCCACGGCAACTTCCGTGGCGAGCGCATGCGCCTCCGCGGCGGGAACGGCAGCGGCAACGGGCACGACGGCAACGGCAACCGGGCGTACGGCGGCGGGTCGCGGTTCCAGGGCCAGGGCAACAGGCCGTCCGGCCAGGGCCGCTCGCCGATGGGCCGTGGCGGCGCCCCTTCGGGGTTCCGCACGGGGAACGCCGGTCCGAGCGGCAAACGTGGCCGCGGCTCCCGAGGTTGACGCCAGGCCGCCCCAGCCAATGCTGCTTCCTGGCCTCGTTCTCTTTTTCTTTCTCGCGCAGCAATCGTCGCCTGCGGCCATCAAATACGAGCCCACACAGGGCGTGCCGACCTTCGCGGTACGCGATCCGGTCCTGCGGCTCAAACCAGGCGCGATCGTAGAGACCCGCACGTTCTCCCGTCCCGGCGACTACTACGAACGCGCCGGCGGTCCCTGGCCCGGCGAGGTCGGTCCCTTTTTCATCGAAGGCGCGACACCGGACGACACGCTGGTCGTCCGCATCGTGAAGCTGCGGCCCAATCGCGACCGCGCGGTCTCTGCGGTGAACCCGTCGGGGATCAGCGCGGTAGCCGCCGACAACCGCACGCGGATGCTCAACGATCCGCTGCCGGCGCGCCGCTTCGAATGGCACCTGGACCTCACCCGCAATGTGGGCATCCTCGATCTTCCCGCCTCAGCGTCCCGGCGGATCGAGATGCCGCTGCGCCCGATGCTCGGCCGCCTCGCGGTGGCTCCGGCGAATGGCGAAGCGTTCGGCGGCCTCTGGCCCGGCAACTTCGGCGGCAACATGGACGCCGCCGATGCGCGCGAGGGCACCACGGTGATGCTGCCGATTTTCTACGAAGGGGCGTACTTCTACTTCGGCGACGGCCACGCCCTGCAGGGCGACGGCGAGATCTGCGGCTCCGGCCTGGAAACCACCATGGACGTCACCTTCCAGTTCGATCTGATCAAGGGACGCCGCATAAGGTGGCCTCGCATGGAAGATGCCGAAGACATCATGGTCGCGGGCAGCGGGCGTCCTCTCGTCGATGCCTTCCGGATTGCGCAGGTCGAGCTCATCGAGTGGCTGATCGAGGACTATGGCTTCGATCGCATGGACGCCTATCAGGTCGTCTCCCAGGGCGGCCATACCCGCGTCGCCAACGTCGTCGATCCCAACTACACCGTCGTCGCGAAGTTTCCGAAAAAGCTGCTGCCGCCGAAGCGCTGAGGAGTTCGCAGGCCGCGCCCGAGAGGAATGCGCGCTTGCGGCACGTCGCCGCAAGAATGCGCCTGACGGCAAATAGACCACCGATCGACCCCGCAAGATTGCCCCCTGGCAGCAAAACGGCCGCCCGCGAGGACAAAACTTGCCCCGCCCGTGCGGCTCATGGCAGCGTAGGGTGATGATGAACGATCTCAGCGGCAAGACCGGCCTCGTCGTCGGCGTGGCCAACAAGCGCTCGATCGCCTGGGCGATCGCGGATGCCGCGTCGAAGGCTGGCGCCCGGCTGGCGGTGACGTATCAGGGAGAACGGCTGGAAGAGAACGTGCGGGAGTTGTCCGCCACCCTGAACAGCCCGTTGATCCTGCCGTGCGACGTCACGAACGACGAGCAGATCGCGGCGGTGTTCGCTGCGATCGAACGCGAGTTCGACGGGCTCGACTTCGTCGTCCATGGCGCGGCGTTCGCACCGCCCGAGGCGCTCAAGGCGCCGTTCGTACAGACCTCGCGCGAGGCCTTCCGGATGTCGCTCGACGTGAGCGCCTATTCGTTGATCGCCCTCGCCCGCGGCGCGGCGCCGCTGATGGAACGCCGGGGGGGCGGCAGCGTCCTCACGCTGACATACCTCGGAAGCGAGCGGGTCTTCCAGAACTACAACGTGATGGGCGTGGCGAAGGCTGCCCTGGAGGCGTCCGTGCGCTATCTCGCGGCCGACCTCGGCCCGCGCAACATTCGCGTGAATGCGATTTCAGCCGGCCCGATCAAGACGCTTGCCGCCTCTGGAATCTCAGGCTTTTCGAGCATTCTCCAGGTGTACCGCGATCGCGCGCCGCTGCGCCGTACCGTCGAAACAGCCG
>JBOGIX010000103.1:0-6694 GCA_050744685.1 Vicinamibacterales bacterium
AGACTGTCGTTGACGATCTTGAAACGATCCAGATCGAGGTAGAGGACGGCGAAGCCGCCGCGCACGCCGCGACGGCGGCACTCGTCGAGCCGCCGCCCCAGCCCCTCGACGAACACCGCGCGATTCGACAAGCCGGTCAGCGAATCGACGAAGCCGACGCTGCGCAGCCGTTCCTGCGCGATCGCCTGTTCCGTGGTGTCGGTGAGCGAGCCGGCGATACGATCGCGCCGCCGCCGCGTGCCGCCGACCGCCAGCCCGCGGCAGAGGAAGCGGCGATACGTGCCGTCTTCGTGCCGGATCCGGTGCTCGTGCTGGAAGACATCAGTGTGGCCGGCCAGGTGCGCGTCCAGCGTCGCCTTGAGATTCGCGACATCGTCGGCGTGCACGCGCTCGAGCCATTCCTCGGGCCGCCCGACGCCGGCTTCCGGAGCCTGTCCGATCATCGCGCGCCAGCGGCCCGAGACGTAGAACTCCTGGGTGCGTAGGTTCCACTGCCAGAGCCCGTCGTTCGCCCCTTCCGCCGCGAGCGTCAGCCGCTCTCCCGTCAGCTTCAGCTCCTGCTCCGCACGCGTCCGCTCGGTGACATCGTGCCAGAGCAGCGACACGCCGCCGGTGACGGGCAGCACCTTCACCTGCAGGATGCGCAGCTGCGACGCGCACGTCAGGCTGACCTGCGCCAGCGTCCTCGGCTGCCGATCCGCCAGCGTCTCCCTGATCGTCCGGGGCAACTCGGTGCGGCCGAGCGCGGGAACGGCTTCATCGAGGCGACGGCCGAGCGCGCGATCCCGGCTGCAGCCGAGCATGTGCTCCAGCGCGTCGTTCCACAGCGTCACCGATCCGTTGCTGTCGACGACCGACATGCCCTGCTCGATGAAGGCGATCACCTCGCGGCGGCGATGGACTTCCTCGAGCCGGCTCACGTAGTCGGCGTAGGTGCGATAGAGGACGAACAGCGACGCGACGGCAACCGGGAGGAGCTCCCACATCCGCCGGTCGATCAGTTCAGCGAGCGCGGCCGCCACCGTCGCGCCGACGAGGTAGATGGGGCCGCCTCGCAGCGGGTTGCGCGGCCACGACCTGTTGACAGGCTGGCGGGCGACGTATGGCACGAGCACTTCGGCGAGCGCGCCCTGCGCGACCACGTATGCGAGCACACTGGCCACGACGGGCACGGCCTTCCATGGCCATGCCAGGCTGCCCGGGATGCCGCCGACCGACCGGTAGGCGAGACCCGCCAGTTGAGTCGCGACGAGGGCGATCGCCACTTCGCCGGCAAGCTTGAGGCGCGGCTGCGCGCGCCGGGGATCGACGAGGGCTGGCGCGAGCGCTGCCGATGTCGCGACGAGCGTGGCCACGTCTGCGTCGAGGAGCAGGAGCGAGCAGAAGATTGCGACGAAGGCCGGCGGCATGATCGCGCGGTTCCCGATCGCCGCCTGCTGCACGCCGAGCAGCGAGGCGAGGATCGCCACCAGGACGAGCGCCGCCAGTTCGACCGGCCGACCGGCCTGCGGCCAGCCCGCGGCATGCGGGATCACGACCGCGATCAGGAAGACCGCGGCGACTGCGACCAGGCGCGACAGGGGTGGAAGTTTGGGCATGCAGTCGGCGCCCCGTGCCGGGCTCGACACAGCGACCCGGGGGCCGAAGCAAGCGGGGCACCATGCGCCAGCAGCGCGCCAACTAGTTGGGAGTCAGGAGGTTAGGAGGTCAAGGCGGGGCGACCGCGCCGGGCGCCGGTGTTCCATCTCGGCACATGCGGCTCCAAACTGTCGTGTGGTGGCGTCAGCCCCCCGGCCTGGCGGTCGGCATGGGGTAAGACCACCGTCCTGCCTGGCGACGTGGTGTCCGACCCCACGGTCACGGCGCCAGCAGGCGGCCGATCGGCCGCAGATTCGGGACGTGATCGGCGATCGACTTGACGATCACCAGCATCGGCACCGCCAGGATGGTGCCCCACGCGCCCCAGATCCACGTCCACAACAGCAGGCCGAGAAACACGGCGAGCGCGCTCATGCGCTCGGCCTTGCCCATGAGCGGCGGCGTCAGCAGCCAGCCTTCGAGCGACGTGATCACGAGCGCGGCGCCCGACATCTGCAGCGCCTGCGTCATCCCTCCGCCCTGCGCCAGCCCGACGATCAGCAGCCCGCCCGACACGATGATCGGCCCGAAGTACGGGATCGAGTTGAAGACGCCCGCGAGGATGCCCCAGACCGCAGCGTGCTCCACTTTCATCAGCGCGAGCACACCCCACGTCAATGCGCCCACGATGGCGGCAGTGACGAGCCGCACCACGAGAAATCGCTGAATCTGCGCGTTGATGTCGTCGATGATCGTCGCCGCGGTGCGCCGACGTTCCTCGTTGGGGCCGGCGATCTCGATAATGCGCGATCGGCCATGGTGGCCCGAGAGCAGCAGGAAGAACACCAGGAAGAAGATCACCGTGATGTGGCCCGCGAGCGCGAATACGGAGCCGACGCCGCGCTGCACGAGGCCCTCGAGTCCGCCCACGCCGGGCCCGGACTCTTTCTGCTGCACTCCGCTCTTCTCCGCATCCGACTGTGCGCCGGTTTGCTGCGTGGCCTGACGGTCCCCGCCCGCGCTGCCCGGCTGCTGCTCCCCCGTCTTCGACCCGCCGCGCAGTTCGTCCGCGGCCTGCTGGATTCGCGCCGCCGGTCCGCGCCCGGAACGCGACGCGATCATCTCCCGCGCGCGCCTCACCGCCTGCGGCAGCGACTCCACCGCCTCTGTCGCATCGTCGCGCAGGCTGTATGCGCCCCCGCCGATGGCGCCCAGCAGGCTGAAGAGCAGCACGCTCGCACCGACGATGCGATGCACGTGATGCCGCGCGAGCCAGTCGACGACCGGCTCCAGAATGTAGCTGATCAACACGGCGAGCACGATCGGGATGAGCAGCTGCGACGCGGCGCGCAGGAAGAACAGGGCGGCGATGGTGGCGATCATCCAGAGCGCCACGGCGCTGCCAGACGTACCGCGAACGGTGCTCATCCGTCACGCCATTTCCAAGAACGATGCCCGTATTGCACGAAGGTGGAAGGGAACAGCGCCGATGACGACACACGACAACCGACTCGTGCGGCCGACGTGCGGCACAAGGCCGAACAGGAAGGGATCAGACGAGCGGCGTTAGCGTCTCGCGTACGCCGCCATGCACACGCCAGTCGCCAGCCCGGCAGCGGCGACGAGCGCCTGCGTCGCGGGCGCCCAATTTCGCTGGAACAGATCCAGCCTCGATGGCGCCACGTTGCCGATGCCCTGCAGCGAGGGAACGCCTTCCGCCGACTCGTGCGACTCCAGTTCGTTGTTCACCGACTGAACACCACGGACGGCCGCCACGACGGAGAGCAGGCCGTTCAGCTCTTCGGCGAGCACGGGACCTCGCAGTGTGACGGCGCCGTTCACCGACTCCACGTCGATGGCACGAGGATGCGAGCACACGCGCCCGAGCTTGGCCCGCACTCGTTCCACGAGCGTGTCGTCGTCCGCCGCATCGTCTGTAAACCGGCGGCTCGTGGCGGCGGCAATGCCGCGCGTGCGGTTCGCCATGTCGCGGGCGGTGGCGTCGAGGGCATCACGGGTCTTCCGCGTTGCGCTGCGCATGCGCGCGCCCGCAAGAGCTCGCCGACGGCGGCCCTGGCTGGGATCCAGCATGAAGGCGAGCGCGAGTCCCACACCGGCGCCCAGAAGTACGTTGTTCGCGTTCATGACCTCCACCTCCTCAAACGGTCGAGCTCTGTGCCTCTTTCGATTCATCCTTTGAAGGGTGCAGTAAGCACGCCAACGCAATCGCGCTGACGCGCCTGCCTGAGGTTGTTTGCAAATGCTGAACTTCGTTTTACGCGGCCGAACGCGGTGCTCACCAGCGTCGACCAATGACGGATCGAACGAGGCCGATCATGGTGACGCACCACGCGGCCAGGGCCACGTATATCGCGACCCCGGGGATGACGAGCAGGAACGGCGCGTCGACGACGTGCGCGAGCCGGTACGTGCAGACGGTATACATCCCGAGCGGAAAGACGGCGCCCCAATACAGGGGATCGTAGCGAAGCGGGAAGCGCCGATAGACGTGGCGCCACACGCCGAGAATCACCAGCATCGGGATCCACCAGGTGGCCGTCGCCCAGAAGAGCAGGGTAAAACCCTTCAGGAACGGCAGCAGCTCCCGCAACAACGGCGATTGCGGCGCAGCGGCCACCAGCGAGGCGCCGGCGAGGGTCGAGATCGCGACCGCCCCCATGTTGATCCAGTACGGCGGCGCCAGATCCGACGGGCTCATGGCGAAGAAGGTATAGCGATAGAAGATCAGCGAGATGATCCAGATGTACAACATGCCGCCGCCGAGCCACATGCCGAGGCAGAACAGCAGGACGCGCGGGGCGTTGGGACCGAAGCCGGCCGCGAGCTGGGCGCCGAGCACGGCCACCGACTGCGCGGCGACGACCGCCACCAGCCAGCCGCCATTCAGGCCTTCAGCGAGCGACGGCTTCTCGGCCTTCACCGTGAGCGCGGTGAACACGGTGTAGGTCACGGCGGCCCAGAGCACGATACCCAGGGCCCAGAGCACCGTGGCCGCGGTCCTCATCCCGCTGATCACCACCAGCTGGCTGCCGAGCACGCACGTCGCGGCAACGGTCGTGAAGAACCCGACGGCACGGCCGTGATGGAAAACGTCGGCGACGACCTGGCGCGGATACCGCGCGATCCGCATCGCCGTCAACAGCCAGAGCACGATATAGAAGCCGACGTTGGCCCAGACCAAGGCGCGCGCCAGCGTGCCCCACTGGAGCAAGTGACACGCAATCGACACGATGCCGGTCGCCATCACGAGCGAGAACGATGCAGGGTGCATCGACGCGAGCCCACCCGGCGCGGCGGGTGGTACGGCGGCTCGCTGTTCTGGGGGAGCGTTCATCGGCGCCCGGCTCGACGCTCAGCGCCGCACGCGATCGAGGTGGTAGAGGTATCGCAGCAACCCGGCGTTCAGCAGCAGACACCCCGCGCTCGCCGCCGCTGCCGGCCAGATCACCGACTCGTCGCCGCCAAGGTACGCGTTCATCGTCGCCGTCAACAGCCAGAGCTGCAGGACGACGAGCATGAGCACGAAGGCCAGCATGCCGTTGACGATGGTCGTGCGTTGCTGACGTGTGAACGGGCGCCTGATGGCCATGAGCGCTACACGGTCCTCTCTTCGACGCCGGTCGCGTAGATGTCGTTGCCACGCACTTCGATGTGGACGAGCGGCAGCGGCCGTCTCGGAGGCCCCGAAACGGGACGGCCCGTTGCGAGATCGAAGTTGCCGTTGTGACACGGGCAATGAATCAGCCCTTTCTCCACCTGTGGCACGACGGCGCACGACAGGTGCGTGCACTTTTGACCGTATGCCAGGAACGCCGCCGGCGCGGTGCGGACAAGGAAGCAGTCGTCGTGCGCGGCGGGGTACGCGAACGTCAGCGCGCCACCGACGGGCACCTGGGCAACGGAGGCAATGCGCACGGCCTCGGGCTGCCCGCGGAATTTCCGCCACCAGCTCCGGGCGGCAATCCAGAACTGCCCCGCCGTGAACGCCGCGCTCGCCAGGAACATGAACTTCATGAATTCCCGGCGTTCCACGTAGTGATCCTGCGGCCAGTCGATCGGGAAGTCGGTCCGCCACGCGGGCTGCTCCTCCATGGGCCGCCAGTTCGGCGCGATGGTGATCTGCTCGCCGTGCTGCAGCGGCTTGAACATGTTGGCGGCGGTCGTGCCGGTCAACCCCTCACGGCCAGGGCCGTCGATGCGGACATCGAGGTGGGCGCGGGGATCGTCCGCGTCGCCGTTGTCGCGTCGAATGTTGTCCATCATTGCTGCCTCACAGGACCACGTCCGCATACGGATCGGCGGCCGCATCTGTCGTCGGCGCCGGCATGACGTCAGGTGCGGCGACGACGCGGAGCGTGAGCGTCCGCTCGCGTGGCTCTTCCGACATGGCCGCCGTGACGTCGACCCACTCCTTCCTCGTCCCGACCAGCGCGCGCGGCGTCATCATGAACACTTGCGTGGAGATCGTCTGCGCGCCGAACTGAAAACGGTTCACCGGCATCGACATCGGCCGAAGCTGCGCGATCTGCTCCCGCGTGCCGAAAAACAGTGCCTGGCTCGGGCACACGGTGGCGCACATGGGCTTCCTGCCGATGCTCGATCGGTCGTAGCACATGTCGCACTTCATCATGATCTGCCGGTCTTCGTAGACCTCGGGCACACCGAACGGGCACGCGAGCACGCAGTTGCCACAGGCGATGCAGCGCGGCTTGCGCGCAGACTGGACGACGCCGTCGCCGGTCCGCTTGATCGCGTCGGCGGGACAGACCTCGGCGCAGGTCGGCTGCTCGCAGTGCATGCAGACCACCGGAACCGTCTGCGTGCTGCGCTGTCGATCGATGAATTCGAGGTGGATCATCGAGTCGCCGCGGTGAGTATCGCACTCGGCGCACGCCTGCACGCAGGCCTGGCAGCCGATGCACCGGTTCGGGTCGATGAAAAAGTGGAGGTGCTCTGGTTTCGCCATGACCGCTACTGCTGCGCCTCGAGAAGGGAGGCGTACGCCGGCGGCCCGTCCGCACGCCGGACGCGGCAGCCGCACACCTTGTACTGGGGGATCTTACTGATCGGATCCTGGGCGGCAACCGTCACCTGG
>JBOGIX010000104.1:0-2527 GCA_050744685.1 Vicinamibacterales bacterium
CTCTTTAGTCTGAAGCCACACATTATTCACGCCGGCGGCCACACCTCTATTCACCTGACGAGTGGCTTCCGCCTTTCAGAAGGCGCCGCGCCACTGCTCCGGCCGGCGAGCCAGTCCTGCCAGCGTATCGCGCCGCGGTCGCCATCTGACGTCGTGTGCAGGCCCCTGGTGAACGCGCGCGCCGCCGCGCCAGGCAGCGGCAGCGGCAGGATCGGCTTGCGGATTTGCCTCGCCATTTTCCACGCTCTCGCAGCTTCGCCGACCGTCAGCACTTCCGGTCCGCCAAGATCGCGCAGCCGTCCTCCCGGTGGGTCGAGCGCTGCCGCCAGCACCCGGGCGGCCGCCTCGCCGAGGTCCACGCTCTGCACGCGAAAACGCGTCGGGAGCGGCAACACGAGCGGGACGCGCGCGGCGGCGCGGCGAAAGAGCATGTCGATGAACGGGTGGAACTGCGTAATCCTGAGCACGGAGAACGGCACGCCGCTGCGGCGCACCATCTCCTCGATGGCGAACTTGTCCTGATAATACCGGTACGGGATCGCGTCGACGCCCACGATCGAGACGTAGAGCAGATGACGAACGCCCGCACGCCGCGCGGTCGAAACGAGCTTCTCTGTCCCGGGCACGTCGACGACGTCCGATCGCCGGGGATCGCTCGCCGCGTGGATGATGACGTCGGCGCCCGAGACGGCCCGGGCGATGTCATCCCCCACGAGGAGATCGCCCTGGCACCACTCGCCGTCGAACGCGCGCGGCGGTTGCCTGCGGCTGAGGACCCGAATCGTGGTGTCCGCGGGCCGTGGTAACGCCAGAATAGCGGTACCGAGACTACCCGACCCGCCCGTCAGAAGGATGCGCACGGAGATCGATCGTGCCCGGACGTGAGGCACGTAGTCCAGGCTGCGCAATCCCGGATAAACGGATCGCGGTTCACGCGCCGCCCTCGACTGGTTCCGGTGGATCGACAACCGCGCCCGCGCTCGCCCAGCCGAACGCCTCCAGCCCGGAAGCCGCGAGCTGGCGCACGTCAAGCCAGTGCTCGTTGCTCCGCATCGCGGCGTCGGTCCACAGCTCCACGTCGAACTCCGCGCCATCCCTCGACATGGTGGCGAGCTTGCGGGCGATGGCGTCGAGCGCGGACGACTGCGCCGCGGTCAGCTCGTCGCCATACGTGCCGCGGATCACGGAGGACCAGTGATCGAAATCGAACGCGAGATCGTCGGCGCTCGACCCGCGGTCCTGAAACAGGCTCTGCTGACCCGATCCGGCGTCGCTCAGCCCCCGGAGGCTCCGCCGCAATTGCTTGAACCGCCAGGCGCGCTGCGCGTCCTCCCTCTCCGGGGTCGCCAGATCCACGCCCTCGAATCCTGAGTTCATTGCACTCCTCGCCTCAGAGTGTAGTCGCAGGCGACTGGCTGCACCAGACGCGCCAATGAGCCAAGCGGCCGCCTGTTGACAATAAGCAGATATCTGCCCATAATTATCCGCATGAGGCGTTCACCCGGGTCACTCGTGCCGCTGGAGCTCGCAATTCTGTGGGCGGCGGTGAAACTGCGGCGGCGCGGGACCGAAGAGTTCCACGGCTATCAGCTCGCGAAGCACCTCGCAGACGTTTCGGATCGAAAGCAGTTGACGGCGTACGGCACCCTCTATCGGGCGCTGGGACGGCTCGAATCGATGGGCATGCTGCGGAGCGCCTGGGAAGATCCGCAGCGCGCCGCTGCGGAGAACCGGCCTGGCCGCCGCCTGTACACGTTGACGGCGGACGGGATTGCCGCCGCGCGGCAACCTGAAGGGCGGGCGAACATCGCACGCCGGAAAAGGGTCGCGCCCGCATGAGCGTGCTGATACTTGGCGTTGCCATCTGGGTGGTGCGAGCGTGGACCCGCGTCTACACGTCAGGTATGGAGTCGGCCGCGCGCGAACCGCGGCGCGCGGAGATCGAGTCCGACCTCTGGGAACATCAGCACGCCGGACGGGAAGGCGCACGCCTCGCACTCGAGATGATTGGCCGGCTGCTCCTCGGAGCGCCGGACGATGTGCGTTGGCGGATCGAGCAGATGTCGCCCGTCAGCCGCGTTACTCGCGGGATCGCGCTCGGTGCGGGCCTGCTCCTCGTGATCGTGTCCCTGTGGATCGGCATGGCGCTCGCGCCGGGCACACAGGTCGAGCTGCCGCCGGGACCGGACCTGCTTCGGACACGACAGTCTCCGCTTCCGGCGCCGCCTCCCCCGCCGCCTCCGCCGTGTAATCCGCTTCGCGACGCCGGCCGTACGTCCTGCAGGTGACGGGTCACGAGTCGTTCGTTCACCTCGCGTTCGCTTCACGAAGGAGTGCGTCCATGACGAAGTTCCCGCACGCTCTCGCCTCGCTCGCGGCCCTTGGCGTCACGATGATGACGCTGTCTGCTCAGGCTGTGCCGGACTTTTCGGGCAAGTGGCAGCCGGCAGACGCTCCCGCGAACACTTCCGCTGCGTCGAACATGCCGGCAGGCGGCCCACCCCCTCCGCCGCGCACGCTGTCCTCG
>JBOGIX010000105.1:0-4814 GCA_050744685.1 Vicinamibacterales bacterium
GTGCTGAGCGTGACCGATCACGATACGGTCGGTAGCTGCGAGGCGGCGGCGGCGGCCGGCCGTGAAGCGGCCATCGAGTTCGTTCCTGGCATCGAGATCACCTCGATCGTCGACGGCCGCGACGTGCACGTGCTCGGCTACTTCATCGATCCGGAGAGCGACTCCCTCGCCCGGTTCCTTCGGGCGCAGCGCGCCGACCGCGTCCGCCGCGTGCGCGAGATCGGCGGGCGCCTCCGCGAGCGCGGCTGCGCGATCGACGTCGAGCCGCTCATAGCCGAGGCCGCGGCGCAAGGCAAGAGCGTTGGCCGTCCAGCCATCGCCGACGCGCTCGTTGCCAGCGGACACGTCCGCGATCGCGACGACGCGTTTGCGCGTCTGCTCGGTCGCGGGCAGCCGGCGTTCGTGCCGCGGCAGGGTGTCGGCGGCGCCGGGGTGATCGAGGTGATTCACGCGGCCGGCGGCATCGCGTCGCTGGCACATCCCGGCGTGCTCGATCACGACGACCTCATTCCCGCGCTGGCTGAAGCCGGGCTCGACGCGCTCGAGGTGTGGCACAGCGATCATGCGCCGGAGCAGGCGGCGCACTACAGCGCGATGGCCGAGCGCATCGGCCTGGCCCGATCGGGGGGCTCCGACTACCACGGCGACGGCGTGCACCGGGCCTGTCGCATTGGCGCCGTTGCGCTGCCGGCCGCCGAGTTCGCCAGGCTCGAGGCGCGGGCGGGAGGCCGGTGATGGCCGCGCCGAAGCAGCCGCCGGTCCTCGAGATCGACAGCGTCAGCAAGCGCTACGGCACGCTCCGGCCGCTGCGCATCTCGTCGCTCACCCTCGTTGTCGGCGAACGGGTGTCGATCGGTGGCATGGACGCGGGCGCCGGCGAGCTGCTCGTGAACCTCGTGACCGGCGCGTCGCTGCCGGATTCCGGTCAGATACGTGTGTTCGGGCGGGCCACCTCGGACATTGCAGACGGCGACGCCTGGCTCGAATCGCTCGAGCAGTTCGGCATCGTGTCGCCGCGCGCGGTGATGCTCGAAGGGTCGACGCTGCTGGAGAACCTGGCGATGCCGTTCACGCTCACGATCGATCCGGTGCCGGACGACATCGCCGCGCGGGCGCGCGACCTCGCCGCGCAGTGCGGCATCGACCCGGATCGATGGCTCGGCGTCCGTGCGGGCGAGCTGCCGCCCGACATTCGCGTCCGCGCGCACCTCGCGCGCTCGATCGCGCTCGGGCCGCAGCTCCTGATCCTCGAACATCCGACCGCCGAGGTGCAGGAGGCGGCGCGCCAGCAGCTCGCCGACGATATCGTCCGCTCGTGCAGCGGCCGCGTGACCGCGCTCGTGCTCACCAACGACGATACGTTCGCAAAAGCGGTGGCGCCGAGGAACCTGAAGCTCGACGCCGCCACCGGCGCCCTGAAACCGATCGGGAAGGGCTGGTTTACCTGGTGAAGACCCCGCAGGCCACCCTGGGCCCGCCGCTCACGCCGGATTTCGCCGCGCCGGTGATGCCCTGATCCGGATTGCCGTGAACGATGATCGCGGTGCCGTCGGTGTCGAAGATCGACAGGGGGCCGGCAGAGAGCGTCACGCGCGTGGTGATCGCCTTCAGCGTGCCCTTGCCATCCTGCCCGGCCTCGAGGTTTGGAACGTCGCCCATGTGAAACGGATGGTTGGCATCCGGATCGGTGTTGCTCGCCGGGCCGGGATCGAAATGTCCGCCCGCCGCAGCGAAGTCCGGCTCGCACTTGCCAATCGCGTGCAGGTGCACGCCGTGTTGTCCCGGCTTCAGGCCCGAGACCGTGACGGTGACGTCGACCACCGTGCCGGTGCCCTGCTTCCGCTGCACCAGCTCGGCGCGCCCGGTGATGCCGCTGCCCTTGATGTCGGCCACCGCACGCGTCGTCTCTGTTTTCGACGTGGTGGCGGGCTTCGACGTCGGCTGCTGCGCAGACACGATGGCACCCGACACGACGATGGCGGCAACGGCGCCACCCGACAGCATCAACCTTGAACCTTTCATGCGTCCTCCTCGACATCCTGCGCGGCCAGCGCAGCAGGAAATCCCGGCGGCAACAGGCCGCCTGTGAGGACATCTTAGATCGCGAGGCTGCAGATATATGTCAAAGCTCGTCCTGTTCGACATCGATGGCACGCTCGTGCTTACCGGAGGCGCGGGGCTGCGCGCGATGAACCGCGCCGGAGAAACCGTGCTCGGCGCCGGGAACATCCTCGACGGTATTCCGGTTGCCGGACGCACCGACTGGAGCATTCTCCACGACGCGCTCGCGAGGATCGGCCACTCCCTGGACGACGACCTCTTCGCACGTCTGAAAGATACCTACGTCGGCTACCGGCGGGAGGAGATCGTGCACCAGGGCACCGGGACCAAGGCGGTCATGCCGGGCATCGCCGAGCTCCTGCCCGCGCTGCGTTCACGCGGCGACGTGATCCTCGCGCTGCTGACGGGGAACTTCGCGGAAGGCGCGCGCATCAAGCTCGAGCACTTCAATCTCTGGCACTACTTCGAGTGCGGCGCGTTCGGGGACGACGCGGCGGACAGGAATGCGCTCGTGCCGTTTGCCGTCGAACGCGCGATGGGCTGCGGTTACCCGGCCGTGGCGTATCAAGACGTGTTCGTGATCGGCGACACGCCCCACGATGTGGCCTGTGCGCGGGCGGTGGGAGCGGTGGCCGTCGCCGTCGCGACGGGCGGATACGAAGTAGATGCGCTGCGTGCGACCGGCGCGCCGCACGTGTTCGCGGATCTCAGCGATACGGACGCCGTGCTGCGCGTGATCGAACAGCGAATAGCGAACAGCGAATAGCGAATAGCGAATAGCGAACAGCGAACAGCGAATAAAGAGCGCGCCCCATCGAAGGAGCAAGCGCTCGAAAGCATTGCTGGCGGAAGCGCCTGGGAGTCGAACCCAGCCTGCCCGCCAGAGCGGGCAGCAACGGTTTTGAAGACCGGGAGGGCCACCGGGCCCCATTCACTTCCGGTTATTGATAAGGATACTGGGAGTGCGCGGGTGTGCGCCGGGATGGGTCGGCGGGACCGTCAGGCGTCCCGCCACCTCGAGTGGGTTGGACTTCAGCTTTCGATCAGCCGGACGTCGCCCGCGCGCGGGCCCTTGCCGGATTCCTCGGGCGTGAATTCCACGCGCTGTCCTTCGCGCAGCAGCTCGAACACGGCGCCTCGGACTGAGCTACGGTGAAAGAAATGCTCGATTCCGCTTTCGTCGCGGATGAAACCGAAGCCTTTGTCGATCAGAAGTCGAGCGATCGTCCCGCTTGGCATACCGTGTCCTCCGATAGAACGAACCCGCCGGGGTCATCCCGGGGGCTCGGCAAGCCCACTGATCAGGGAGGATGGGCCGGGGAGGACGCGGCCCGCGCATGGTCCGGAGCGCCGACGACCTTCCGATCTACCCGCCCTGCGGCGTCCACCCGAGTCTGGGCCGGCGCACGCTGAGCTTGAACGCGCCGCAAGTGTAGGGACTTCCTTAAACGAAGTCAAGAATTCTGGCGTATTTATGTAGTCCCTGCCCGACGCCGGCCGGGGATGCGTTTTCCGCTTTCACCGACACTTTTCGTGACTTCTTCACCCCTCATCTGGGGCATCGTGCTCGCCGCCGGCCAGTCGAGGCGCATGGGCCGGCCCAAGGCGCTTCTCCGCTGCGCCCCCACCAGCGACACGTTCATCACCCGCATCGTCGGCACGTTCCGCGAGGCGACCGTGTCGAACGTGGTCGTGGTGGGGCGCCCGGACGATGAGGCGCTCCGCTCGCATGTTGCGGAGCTGCGCCCGCAGGTCGAGTACGTCGAGAACCCCGCGCCAATGCGAGGCCAGTTGTCATCACTGATTACCGGTCTCGAACGCGCCGAGGCCTGCGGCGCCGCGGCGGTGCTCGTCATGCCGGTGGATACCCCGCTCGTGCGTGCCGGGTCAATCGCACGCGTGCTTGCCGCAGCGGCGGAGAGCAGCGCGCTGATCGTCCGCGCCACGCACCAGGGCCGGCACGGACATCCCGTCCTCTTCCGCGCCCCGATCTTCACTGCGCTGCGCACCGCCGATCCCACTGTTGGCGCCAAGGCAGTGCTGCATACGCACGCCGAGCACGTCCTGAACGTCGAGGTCGACGATCCGGGTGTGCTGAGGGATTTCGACGCGCCGGAAGATTACGAACGGACCTTCCGGCTGTTGCCGGAGTAGGTCCGGTCGTGAACTCCCAACCTCCAACTCTTAACTCCCAAGGGTGCTCGCGACGACTGGGTGAAAGGCGGCAGTAGCGACCGGTTCTTGCGGCTTTCACCCAGCTTTCTCGAGAGTTGCGCGCCCAGGAGTTGGGAATTGGACGTTGGGTGTTAACACACCCTGTCGCGGGTATGCGCCACTGCGAGATGAAGATTTCCAGCCCCGCCGGATGAAGCAGTGCTAAAGTGAGCCCCCCGCGCGCTGATCGAACCTGTACGGGAGGTGTCAGATGGGACAGCAATGGCTCGAGTTCGCGCCCAAACCTCCGGCGCTCGCACCCGGAGAACGGTGGCACGTATTCATCAGCTATCGGTCGGTGAGCCGGCCCTGGGTGCTGCGGCTCTATGACGTGCTGCGGCAGCTCGGCTACGACGTGTTCCTGGATCAATATGTCCTCAGCGCGGCGGCACCGCTGGCGCTCAGTCTCAGCGAGGCGCTCGGCACCAGCCGCGCGGCGGTCATGGTGTGGTCCTCGTCGTTCGAAGACTCCGAGTGGTGCAAGACGGAGTTGAACACGCTCGTGTCTCTCGAGGCCGGCAAGCCTGGCTTCAGGTACC
>JBOGIX010000106.1:0-6709 GCA_050744685.1 Vicinamibacterales bacterium
GCTTATGATCACCGATCCTCACGTAGCCACAACCGGCCCGAAGGGCCGGTGCGCCACTGCAAGTCATGCGACGAGCATCGGCATTCTTAACCGTCGTGTTCGTCGCGTCGTCGCGCCGTCGCGTCCGTCGTGTAGCGCGGAGCGCCACCGTGAAGACCATTGCAGCGTGACAGTGAACGCAGCTGATATCGGAAGTCGAGGCCCTTCAGCGGCGTTCAGCCCGATACGCCCGCGCCAGCAGCGTGACCGGATGCATCACAGTGACGGGGGCATCGGCCAGTTTCAGCCCGCGCGCGATCTGCAGGTGGCAGCCCGGATTCGCGGTGGCCACGATCGAGGCGCCCGTCGTCTCGACGTGGCGCACCTTGCGCTCGAGCAGCGCCTCCGCCTGCGCCGGCTGCGTAAGCGCATAGATGCCGGCGGCGCCGCAGCACCAGGACGACTCGGGAAGCTCGGTCAGCGTGATGCCGGGGACGAGACACAGCACCGCGCGCGGCTGCTTCGTGATCTTCTGCCCGTGCACGAGGTGGCACGACTCGTGGTACGTGACCGAGACGGGCGCGTCGAAGGGGGCCGCTTTCGGCGGCCGGCATCCGATCTCCACCAGCCATTCGTGGACGTCCCGCACCTTCGAATCCCACAGGCGTGCGCGTTCGCCGTAGGCCGGATCGCCGGCAAGCAGCGGCGCGTAGTGGCGCAGGTGGGAGCCGCATCCGCCCGCATTGGTGATGATGGCGTCGTAGCGTTCGGGAGGCACGACATCGATCATCCGCCGCGCGAGGCGGGCGGCCAGCTCGATCTCGCCGTTGTGCGCGTGCAGCGACCCGCAGCACGGCTGCGACGCGGGCGTGTCGACCGTGCAGCCGTTGGCCAGCAGGACGTCGACCGTGTCGCGGTTGACGTCGGAGAACACGAGATCCTGCACGCAGCCGGTCAGCACTGCCACGCGGTGGCGCGTTCCGGCGCGGGGCTCCTCCGTCGGCGCGATCAGCGTGTCGGAAAACGCGAGCGCGATAGTCGGGGCCTGCGGCTCGAGGCGTCGTAACGGCGCCGGCAACAGCTTTACCAGCCCTGTGCGCCGCGCCAGCGACTCCAGGCCGCTCCGCTGATACCAGCGCAGCGTCCGACCGGCCGCCCGCAGCGCCCATGGCCGCATGAACAGGAACCGCAGCGTCACTGTCCGCCAGAACCGCTCCGTGCGCGACGCGAGACCGGCACGCTGGATGTCGCTGCGCGCGGTCTCGAACAGCACGCCGTATTGCACCCCGGCCGGACACGCCGTCTGACACGCGAGGCACCCGAGGCAGTAGCTCATTTCGTCCGCGAACGAGGGGGACATCGCCAGGTCGCCGTCCGCCACCGCACGCATCAACGCGATGCGGCCGCGCGGGCTGTTGCGCTCCCGTCCCGTGGCATCGTAAGTCGGGCACGTGGGCAGGCACATGCCGCAGTGCATGCATTGCTGCAGGACGGAATAGTCGATCGTCTTCAGGGTTGCGCGCATGCGGATGGAATCGCGGGTCCGAATGTCGTGCGGAATCGGCTTGCGTCAGTCGAACATCTTGCCCGGGTTCAGCAGGCCGTGCGGGTCGAGCGTCTGCTTGATCTGCCGCATCAGGTCAAGGCTGGCGTCGCCCATCTGCTGTCGCAGCCACAGCTTCTTGGCCAGGCCGACGCCGTGTTCGCCGGTGATCGTGCCCCCGAGCTCGAGCGTCCGCTTGACGATGGCTTCGAGGGCCTGGTGCACACGCTCCATCTCGCCGGCATCACGCTCGTCGGCAAGGAACGTCGGATGGAGGTTGCCGTCGCCCATGTGTCCGAAGGTCCCGATCTGCAGCCCGAAGGTGGCCGCGGTCTCGGCGATGAACGCCACCATCGACGCGAGCTCACTGCGCGGCACGGTGACGTCTTCCAGGATCGTCGTGGGACGCTGCCTCGCCAGCGCGGCGAACGCGTTGCGCCTGGCCGACGCGAGCTGCAGCGCCTCGGCCTCGTCGGCGGCCGCACGCACCGTCCTGGCGCCATGCTCGCGGGCGAGCCGTTCCATCTGTGCGGCCTCCTCGGCGACGACCGCCGGGTGGCCGTCCGTCTCCATCAGGAGGACCGCCGCGCAGTCGGTGGGCAGGCCGACGTGCGCGAAATCTTCCACGCACCGCGCGGTCATGCGGTCGAGGAACTCGAGCGTGCACGGAATGATGTGCGCGGCGACGATTGCGGACACGGTGTCGGCGGCGTCCTCGATACGATCGTAGAGCGCCAGCAGGGTGCGCCGCGCGGCGGGCCGCGGCACGAGCTTCAGCAGCACTTCCGTGATGATGCCGAGCGTGCCTTCAGAACCGACGAACAGATCCTTCAGCGAGTAGCCCGCGACGTCCTTGACGCACTGGTTGCCGAAGCGCGCGATGCGCCCGTCCGCGAGCACCACCTCCAGGCCCATCACGTAATCGCGCGTGACGCCGTACTTCAGGCCCCGCAGGCCGCCGGAGTTCTCGGCGACGTTGCCGCCGATCGTGCTGATGCGCATCGATCCGGGATCGGGCGGGTAGAACAGGCCGTGCTTCGCGGCCGCTTCGTCGATCCGCTGCGTGATCGCGCCGGGCTGCGCGCGCAGCGTGAGGTTCCGCGGATCGACCGCGAGCACCGCATTCATCTGAGCCAGGCAGAGCACCACGCTACCGGGAGACGGGACGCTGCCGCCGCTCAGGCCCGTGCCGGATCCGCGCGTCACGATCGGCACCTTCGTCCCAGCCGCCAGCCGCACGCACTCCGCCACCTGCCCCGTCGTCCGCGGAAAGACCACCGCCTCCGGCCGCTGTTTCAGCGCGGCGGTGCCGTCGAAGCTGTAGGGAATCAGGTCCTCGGCCTCGACGAGCACGGCGTCCTGGCCGACGATGGCGGCCAGCGCGTCGACGGTGGTGATCGAGAGGGGCATGATGGCGATTCGCGAACAGCAAACAACGAACAGCGATTAACGATCAGCCACGACGCGCTGCTGCTGCTCGCCCAGGCGCTCCACGCCGAGCCGGACGACATTCCCCTCGCGCAGGTACACCGGCGGCTTCATGCCGTGCCCGACGCCGGGCGGCGTGCCGGTCGAGATGATGTCTCCGGGCCTCAGGCTCATGAACCGGCTCAGATAGCTCACGAGATAAGGCACGTTGAAGACCATTGTACGGGTGTTGCCGTTCTGATAGCGGTTGCCGTCCACTTCGAGCCAGAGATCGAGCTCGTGGCAGTCGGCCACTTCGTCCTGCGTGGCCAGCCACGGGCCGATCGGCCCGAACGAGTCTGCGCTCTTGCCCTTCACCCACTGGCCGGTGCCTTCGAGCTGGAACGTGCGCTCCGAGACGTCGTGGACGACACAGAACCCGGCGACGTGCGCCATTGCGTCCTTCTCGTCGACGTACTTGGCCGTGCGTCCGATCACAACCCCGAGCTCGACTTCCCAGTCGGTCTTCATCGCTCCGCGCGGAATCACCACGTCGTCGTTCGGCCCGACGATCGAGGAGGTGGCCTTCATGAAGATGATGGGCTCGGCCGGCACCTTCATTCCCGACTCCGCCGCATGATCGGAGTAGTTCAACCCGACGCAGATGAACTTGCCAACCGAGCCGACGCACGGCCCGATGCGCGGCGTGCCGGCCACACGGGGGAGCGTCTCCGGATCGATCTGCCGGATCCGCTCGAACGAGTGCGGCAGCAGCGCATCACCGGCGACGTCGGAAATGACGCCGGACAGATCCCGGATCCGTTCCTGAGAGTCGAGCACGCCAGGCTTTTCTTCCCCCGGCGCGCCGTAACGAAGCAGTTTCATTTAACGAATGGCTCCTTGTCAGCTTCCAGCTTCCGGCTTCCAGCTTCCCGCTTGGGCAGCAATGGCTGCAGTTTCCAGTTACGAGTTACCAGTTTCCAGCTTCTTCTTGGTTCCCAGTTTCCAGTTCCGACTTCGCCAAAGCCCCAGTTCCCCAGTTCCTTACTTCCCCAGTTCCTTACTTACAATCGTCAGTAAGTAGACCTTCCCCCGCTGATGTCGAACACGGCGCCAGTCGAGAACGAATTCTCCTCGGAGGCAAGCCAGGTGGCGAGCGAGGCGAGCTCGTCGATCTTCAGGAACCGGCCGCGCGGGATCTTCGACAGCATCCAGTCGAGGTGCGACTGCGACATCTGCTCGAAGATGCGTGTCTTGGCGGCCGCGGGGGTGATGCAATTGACGGCGATGTTCTCGCCGGCGAGCTCCTTGCCGAGGGATTTCGTGAGCGCGATGACGCCCGCCTTCGCGGCGCTGTATGCGGACGCGTTCGCGTTGCCTTCCTTGCCGGCGACCGACGAGATGGTGACGATGCGGCCGTACTGATGCTGGAGCATGGAGGGAATCACCGCCCGGCAGCAGTAAAAGACGCTCATCAGGTCGACCTCGATGACACGGCGCCACTCGTCGGGCGGGTACTCCCACGTCTTGTGATTCGGCCCGGCAATGCCGGCGTTGGCCACGAGGATGTCGATACGTCCGAGCTCGGCGAATGTCGCCTCGGCCGCCGCATCGACGTCGTCCTTCCGCGATACGTCGACTGTCCGCGCCATCGCTCCTGGCGAGCCGCCAAGCTCGCGCACCGTCTTCGCCGTTTCTTCCGCGTCGACGTCCCACAGCGACACGCGGGCGCCCGAGGCCACGAACCGCTCCGCAATGGCGCGCCCGAATCCCTGCGCCGCCCCCGTCACCACGGCACACCGGCCGGTCAAATCGAACTGAGTCGACACTCACTCACCCTTTCAAACCGAAACCCACAGGCGAAGGAGAGCACGGGAGGTCAAGGGAGAAACAACAATGTTTTGTCCTCTCCCCCCTACCTCCCGTGCTCCCCTCCTCCTGTGGAATTTCTCCCGAACTCTTAATGCGATTCGCGCGGGACTGCGTGCCCGCGGCATCCCTTCAGGAAATCCAGGTCGGCTCCCTTGTCGGCCTGCTCGACGTGGCGGCGGTACATCTGCACGTAGCCGGAATCGAGTGCCGGGGTCGGGGGCGTCCACTCGGCGCGGCGGCGGGCGAGCTCTTCGTCGCTGACATCGAGGTGCAGCCGCCGGGCCTCGACGTCGAGCTCGATCGCATCGCCGTCGCGGACGAGCGCGAGCGGCCCGCCGACGGCGGCCTCGGGGCAGACGTGCAGGACGACGGTGCCGTAGGCCGTGCCGCTCATGCGGGCGTCGGAGATGCGCACCATGTCGGTGACGCCCTGCTTCAGCACCGCGGGCGGCAGCCCCATGTTGCCGACCTCCGCCATGCCCGGGTAGCCGACGGGGCCGCTGTTTCGGAGCACCAGGATGGACGAGGGATCGGCAGGGAGCGCCGGGTCGTTGATGCGTGCCTTGTAGTGCTCGATGTTGTCGAACACGATGGCCCGTCCGCGATGCTTCATCAGGTGCGGCGAGGCCGCGGACGGCTTCAGCACGGCCCCGTCCGGCGCGAGGTTGCCGCGCAGCACGGCGATCCCGCCGCTCGCCGCGAGCGCACGCTCCACTGGGCGCACGACCTCCGTGTTCCACCGCGGAGCGTTGCTGCAGTTCTCCCAGATCGTCTTGCCGTTCACGGTCATCGCGTCGCGATGGACGAGGCCCTGCTCACCGAGCGTGCGAATCACCGCGGGCAGCCCGCCGGCATAGTGGAAGTCTTCCATCAGGTAGCGGCCGGAAGGCTTCAGGTCGACGATCGTCGGCACTTCCCGTCCCACGCGGTCCCAGTCCTCGAGCGTGACCGGTATGCCAACGCGTCCGGCAATCGCCAGCAGGTGAATCACCGCGTTGGTCGATCCGCCGATCGCGCCGTTCACCCGGATCGCGTTCTCGAAGGCCTCCCGCGTCAGTATCCGCGACAGCCTCACGTCGTCATTGATGAGCGAGACGATGCGGCGGCCGGCGAGGTGCGCCATCGCGTATCGCCGCGAGTCGACCGCCGGCAGCGCCGCGTTGTAAGGGAAGCCCAGGCCGAGCGACTCGACCATCGAGGCCATCGTGGAGGCCGTGCCCATCACCATGCAGTGTCCGGCCGACCGCGACATGCACGCTTCGGCATCCATGAACTGCTCGAGGCTCATGATGCCGGCCTTCACGTCCTCGCTGAAGCGCCAGACGTCGGTGCCCGATCCGATGTCCTGGCCGCAGTACTTGCCATTCAGCATCGGGCCGCCGGACACGACGAGCGCCGGCACGTCGCAGCTGGCGGCCCCCATCACCAGCGAGGGAGTGGTCTTGTCGCAGCCGCACAGCAGGACGACGCCGTCGATCGGATTGGCGCGGATGGACTCTTCGACGTCCATGCTCACGAGGTTGCGGTAGAGCATGGCGGTGGGCCGCATGTTGGATTCGCCCGTGGACATCACGGGGAACTCGACCGGCAGCCCGCCCGACTCCCAGACGCCGCGCTTCACATGCTCGGCAATCGTGCGCAGGTGCGCATTGCAGGGCGTGAGCTCGGACCAGGTGTTGCAGATGCCGACCACCGGCCGCCCGTCGAACACGTCGGCTGGCAACCCCTGGTTGCGCATCCAGCTGCGATGGATGAACCCGTCTTTATCGTGCTTGCCAAACCACGCCGTTGACCGTAACGTTCTCGCCACCTGACCCTCAGAAAATGGGGAGTGTCTGTTTAGCGGATGACGCGAAATTAACTCCCAACGTCCAACGTATCTGTTTAGCGGGTCACGCGACGGAATCC
>JBOGIX010000107.1:0-3054 GCA_050744685.1 Vicinamibacterales bacterium
GTGTGGCAGTCCGTCCGGCCGCTTGCCTTCGTGCAGTTTCCCTGGCGGTTTCTGAGCGTCGTGTCGCTCGCGGTCGCGCTCGTGTCGGCGCCGGCGCTCTCGTTGATAGGACGCTCCAGCGTTCAAGCTGCGCTGGTCCTGTGCATCGCCGCCGGCCTGTGGTGGCAGACGCAGGCGCTGTTGAGACCGTCACACTATCTGTCGCGCGCGTCGGTGTACATCGACAATCCGGGATGGCGCTACACGCCCGGTGCCGCGAGACTTGCGTTCATCGAGCCGGGATACTATCCAGCGACGGTTCGCACATTGCCCGAGGACTACCTGGAGCGCTGGCAGATCACACGCGGACACGGCACGACGTCGGCACGCACCATCCTCGATCACCGCCTCGTGCTGGCGGTCACGTCATCTGATGGTGTCGAGCTGACGATCAGATCCCACGGCTTTCCAGGGTGGCGAGTGCTCATCGACGGAGCACCGACGTCGTGGTCGTACCAACACGACTTCGGTTACATCGTCGTGGACGTCCCGGCGGGCGCCCACGTAATCGAGGCGGTGTTCGGCAACACGGCGATTCGTGCGTGGGCGAACTGGATCTCCCTGGTGAGCGCGGTGCTGTGGGCCGGGTCCGCGGCGGCCGTCGGAGTCTCGTCGCGCACCCGCCCGCGCGTCCGCTGGCACCCGTGACTCGCGCGGCCTCCGGTCTCATCCATCGGCGTTCCGTTCGAGCCACGGCGGTGTCTGCGCTGGCGCTCACGTCCGCGCTCCTGGTCGTGTACGGTGACGTTTCGTACACGGACTCCGATCCGCGCGGCACGCTCCTGACGGCGCAGGCGGTCCTCGAGCACGGAACCTTCGCGCTCGACGCGTATCCTGATGTTCCGTCGGATTACCGCGTCGTTGAACGCGCCGGTCACCGGTTCTATGCCTACCCGCCAGGAACGCCGGTCGCGGCGCTGCCTGCGGTCGCGATCGCTCGCCTCGCCGGGCTCGACATGGCGCGCTCCCGAGACGACGACAAAGTACAACGCGCGCTTGCGGCGATCTCCGTCGGCATTACGGCGGTCCTTGCGTCTTCGTTGGCCGGTCGCTGGCTGCGGTGGCCGCTGGCCACGACGCTGGCCGGCATTTTTGTCTTCGGCACACCCGTGATCAGCACGATGGGTACAGCGTTCTGGAGCACGAATCTCACCGTCGTGGCCTCGTTGGCCGCGCTGCTGATCGTTTCGAGGTGTGATGCATCCGGCGGTGGGCCGGTACGTGCCGCGACAACCGGTGCGCTGCTCGGCTTCGCATTCTGGTGTCGTCCCCCTGCGTTCCTGCTCGCGGGGCTCGTCGTTCTGTGGATGTTCGGCCGTGCTGCCACGAGCGCGGCAACCGAGCGTCGTTCTGCGATCGTCGATGCGGTTGCGCTCGCCGCAGCAGTGCTCGTCTCTCTGGCCCTGCTGGTGCTCATGTCCCGCCTGACCTACGGGACATGGCTGCCGGACTACTATATCGGCGCGCGCCTCGCGGCCTCCGACCGGTTCGCGACGGCGCTGTTGGCGCATCTGGTCAGTCCCTCGCGCGGCCTGCTGATCTTCGCGCCCGCGGCCGCGCTCGCGCTTGTCGCCGTCCTGCTGTCTCCACGGCGCGTGCTCCGGGTTCCGCTCGCTGTGCTGGCGCTCGTCTGGTTGTGCCTTCACCTGGCGATCGTTTCCCGGTTTCCTTACTGGTGGGGCGGGTATGGCTTTGGCAGCAGACTGCTGGTGGATGTTCTGCCAGGCGTCTTCGTGTTCTCGTGCGCGGCAGCGGCGGCCGTGTGCGCCGGTGCTCGACACTGGCGACTGGTCGGTCTCTTTGCGCTTGTTCCTGCGGCCGCCGCCGGTATCTGGATCAACTCTGTACAAGGCTTGTTCAATTCCGCCACCGTGACATGGAACTCTTCTCCGAGCATCGACAGATTTCCGGGATATGCGCTCGATTGGCACCTGCCGCAGTTCCGGGCGACCCGGGCACGACTGGCCGAGCGTCGGCGGCGGCACGAACGATGGCTGCTGCGAGGGCCCCTCCAACCGAACGTGGACTACACGGCGCAGAGCACGGATCTCGAGTTCCTCGAGTGGTCCGCCGTCGAGCACCTCGAGGGATCAGCGGTCAGAAGGGCCGTCGGAGCAACACCATCGGTACGGTTTCTTGTCGGCGAGGATACGCTCCGACGTGCCGAACGGATGATGCTCACCTTGCGCGTCGGAGCCGAGCGCCCGGTCACAGGTCAGGTATGGTTGAATGGCCAGCAGGTGGCTGATCTCACGATTCGCGGCCGGGGACCGGACTCTTACGTCATAGGCATTCCGCGTGCGCTCGTTCGGACGATCGAGTACGACGTTCTGGAATCGAATGTCCTCGAGTGGCGCTGGGCGCCGGAGCGCGAGGAAAGTCCGCTATTGCTCTGGGCGCTTCGCATTCACGCTGTGCGGCGCGCATCGTAATGCCCCATGATTGCGCCGAACACGGCTCTGTGAGAGTGGGCCAGCAGGAGCGACGCGGTGTTCTGGAACAGGAAAAAAGGTTCGCAGGGGAGCGGCAGCCAGCGTGCCGTCGACATGCCGACGCTGCGCGCTGAGGTTGAACAGATTCGATGGTGGCATCCGATCGACCTCGGTGGCGGTCTCGTCACACCCGGAATCGACGTGACAGCGGCGCGCCTGGCCGAGATCAGGATGCCAGAGAATCTGACCGGTCTCTCGGTGCTCGACATCGGCGCCTGGGATGGATTCTTTTCGTTTGAAGCCGAGCGGCGCGGCGCACGGCGCGTGCTGGCGACCGATTCGTTCTGCTGGGACGGCGGCGGCTGGGGCACCAAGAAGGGGTTCGAGCTGGCGCGGCGCGCGCTGGGTTCACGAGTCGAGGACAAGTGGATCCAAGTGCTGGATTTGTCGCCGGACACGGTCGGCACCTTCGACGTCGTGCTGTTTCTGGGCGTTCTGTACCACCTGAAACACCCCCTCCTCGCGCTCGAGTGCGTGGCGAGCGTCACGGCCGGGCAACTCATCATGCAGACGCAGGTGGACA
>JBOGIX010000108.1:0-2807 GCA_050744685.1 Vicinamibacterales bacterium
AGGATGGCACGCTCGATCGCTGGGAGTACTACGACGAGAAAGGGCAGATCATCAAGGTCGGCCTGTCGCGCGCTGACGACGGCAAGCCCGACGCGTGGGCGTATCAGGGCAAGTCCGGTGCGATCGAACGGATGGAGATTTCGTCGTCGGGCGACGAGAAGAAGATCGACCGCTGGGAGCATTATGCGCCCCCGTCTGGACAGTCGTCGCCCGCGGCGCCCGGACCGTTGGTCTCGGCCGAGGAGGACTCGAACGGCGACGGCAGGCCAGACAAATGGGAGACCTACGAGGCGGGAGCGCTCGACACCGTCTCGTTCGACGAGAACTACGACGGCCGTCCCGACCGCCGCCTCACCTACGAGTCGGGCGCGCTGGCGATGATCGAATCGGAAGCGGATGGCACCGGCCGCTATGCGAAAGTGGTGCGCGTCAAGTGATTGCGCCTGACAGTTAAGTCCTCGCGGGCGGCCTTGTCGCGGCCAGGGGGGCACCCTTGCGGCATTTACGGTCCTCGCGGACGGCCTTGTCGCGGCCAGGGGGCACTCTTGCGGCAGTCGGTCACCCGGGCTCGTTTGTCTTCAGCCAGTCCACGAACTTCGCGACCCCTGCTTGAAACGGCGTCTTTGCCGAATAGCCGAACAGCTCGCGCGCCTTGTCGACGTCGGCCCATGTCTGCGGCACGTCGCCGGGCTGCTCCGGTTGACGATCGATCACGGCCGTGACGTCCAGCGCCTGCTCGAGCGTGCGAATCATCTCGATCAACGAGACGGTCTGGTTGTTGCCAAGATTGACGACTTCGTACGCCGAACGCTCGTAGCCCATCGCGCCATGGATGCCGGACACGATGTCCTCGACGAAGGTGTAGTCGCGGCGTGTCGAGCCGTCGCCGAAGACCGGGATCGACTGTCCGGCGCCCAGGCGGTTCGCGAACTTGTGAATCGCGAGGTCGGGCCGCTGCCGCGGCCCGTAGACCGTGAAGAATCGCAGCGCGATGAAGCGGATGCCGTAGAGATGGCTGTAGACGTGCCCGAGCAGCTCGCCGCTGACCTTGGTGCTGGCGTAAGGGCTGATCGGCAGCAGCACGTGATCGTCCTCGCGCCACGGCACGTTCGGGTTCACGCCGTAGACGCTGCTCGAGGAAGCGAAGACGAACTGCGGCACGCCGAGCTCCCTGGTGAGCTCGAGGAGGTTCTGCGTGCCCTTGACGTTCACGTCCTGATAGCCCAGCGGGTCGAGAATCGACGGGCGCACGCCGGCGCGGGCAGCAAGATGCACGATCACATCGTACCTATCGCGGAGCTGCTCACGCAGCGCGTCGAGGTCGCGGATGTCGAGCTCAATCAGCCGGTAGGCCGGGTGCGACGTGTGGCCGGCGATGTTGCGGCACTTGATGCCGCGCGCGTAGAACGGATCGAAGTTGTCGATCGCGGTCACGCGCTGCCCCTCAGCGAGCAGCCGGTCGACGAGATGGCTGCCGATGAACCCGGCGGCGCCGGTTACGAGGGCATGGCGGTTCATGGACATCCTTCCGGTCTCAATTGAATCCTGCCACGCGCTTTCGCAGGTTCTTGATGTGCTCCCAGATTTGCGTGCTCTCGTCGTCCTCGTCCGAGGGGTCGCGTGACTCGGAGAACGTCCGTGACGAGAGCTCGTCGACCTGGCGCGGGAGCATGCGCAGGTAGCTTTCCAGGTCGCGCAGCGCTGCGTTGAAGTCCTCGAGGTGATAGGCGAGCAGCCCCCGATCGCGAAGCTCCGACAGTGCCGACGGATCCACGGTCAGCAGCAGATCGGCCACGAACCTCGCTTGCGGAAACGAGCGCATGCGCACGTAGAGCCGCTTGAGGTTGACGAGCATCCGCACGACGATCTGATGCCGCGTCGCCGGCGCCAGCAGATCGCGATCGAACGCTGCCTCGGCGCCGACGTGCTGACGCAGCATCTCGCGGCAATCCACCTCCGACAGGAGGGCGCCGCCGTGAAAGGGGTCGACGATCAGGAAGTCTCCGCCGTAGCGCAGCCGCGCCTGATCGTCCGCGGCGCGCAGCAGGAAATGACCCGGAAAGTTCACGCCGGAGACGTGCACTCCCGCCCGGCGCGCGATCTCCAGGTACACTACCGCCAGGCTGATGGGGATGCCGACGCGGCGATCGAGCACCTCGTTCAGGAAACTGTTCCGCGGATCGTCGTAGCTCCGGCGGTTTCCGCTGAACCCCTGCTCGTCGTAGAGGTACTCGTTCAAGACCTTGATGGCGTCATGGCCATGTGCGCCCTGCTGCGCCACGCGCGCCGCGGCTTCGTCGCCCATCCGCTCGATCGCGTCGAGGTAACCGCGCGCATCGAGCGACGGGTACTCCACGCGGGCGATCGCCAGGGCTGCCGGCGCCAGGTCCTCGCCGGGCGCGTTCATCGCCTGCTCGAGATCGGCGGCGACCTGCAGGCTGCGCGATTGAAGGTGCAGCGCGTACTTCATTGACGTCGATTGTATCGCGCTCGTCGCCCTCGCCTTCGCTCGGGACGACCCTCAGCCTGTCGAAGGGTCGCGGCTCCCAAGGCACGTATGTTCGTACCATCTGGGTGAAAGCTCAGAGTGTTCGAATCAGATCGGCGGTGAACTCGTCCAGCGAATCGATGACGGCGTCCGCCATGCCCAGCTCTCCCGCCGGGTAAGTGTGGGTGATTGCCACGCACTTCATGCCGGCCGCACGCGCCGATTCGATGCCCCAGCGCGAATCTTCGATGGCCACGCAGCCGGATGCCGCGATGCCGTGCAGGGCTGCGGCGCGCAGATACGGATCCGGCGCGGGCTT
>JBOGIX010000109.1:0-4585 GCA_050744685.1 Vicinamibacterales bacterium
GGCCAGGAGCGCGGTGAACTGGTCGCCGTACTCGCTCAGCACATCGCCGAACATCTCGGTGGTATCGGGACCGACAGCCACCGTGAGCGAACCGCCCATCCGCGCGGCCTCTTCCGAGATCTGCGCCGCGGTCCTGGTCGTGGTGCCCTCGCGCATCAGATCGCCGGTTAAATCGGCGAGCCAGACCTCGTTCTCCTTCTCGAACGCGTTGCCCGTTCGCGCGCTCATCGTCACCCGCACCTTGGGCATCGTCCCCCACTGCACGAGCGCGACCTGCAGGCCGTTGTCGAGCGTGAAGCGCTTCGGCTCGGGGACCTTGAAGTCGCGCGGCGTACCGGGCTCGGGCGGCTCGGCGGGGAACGTCGCTGCCGCAGGCTTCTGCGGGACGGGTTTCTGGGTCGGCTTCTTCGGCGCGGGCTTCTGCGTGGGCGCCTGCGGAGCTGGCGTCGGATACGTCGGGGCATGGATCGGGGTTCCAGGTTTGGTGCCCTGAGCCATCGGCGACGCAGCGGGGACACACAAGGCCGCGGCAACCAGCAGGACGATGGCGAGAGGAGCACGGCGCAGCATGTCAGTTTCCTTTCGCCTTTGGCGTGACGGTGAGGATAGTGCGGTTGGTCGTCCGGAGATACTCCTTCGCGGTCTTCTGAATGAGCGCCGGCGTCACCTTGCGGAACTCGTCTTCGAGCTGGTTGATCTTGGCGGGGTTGTCGTCGAACAGCGCGTAGGCGGCGAGCAGGTTGGCACGGCCGAAGCCGACGAACTGCTCGTAGTCCGCATAGAGGCGCGAGCGGCGCTTCACCAGCGCGAGCTCGAGGTCCGCTTTCGAGATCGGCGCGGATTGCAACTTCACGATTTCCTCGTCGATGGCCTTCAGGATGTCGTCGGTCTTCTTGTCCGCATCGTGAATGAGCCACACCATCCACAACGCCGGCCCCTTGATGTCGAACATGCTGCCGAGGAGCGGGTTCGTGCCGCCGGACACGGCGCCGGTGAAGCCGTGCTTCTGCACGAGCGACTGATAGAGGCGGCTGTCGGCTCCCTGGACGAGCAGCTGATCGATGAGCCCCATCGCGTAGTATTCCGGCGTATCGCGCGGCGGCGCGTGATAGCCGACGCTGAGCGCGGGACGATTCGCGTTGGGATCGTCCTTGTTAGAGCGCTTCTCCTTCTCCTGGCGCGGCTCGGAGATGTCGGGCAGTGCCGGCAGCTTGGACGATGGGATGCCGCCAAAATACTTGCGCACCCACTGGAGCGTCTGCTTCGTGTCGATGTCGCCGCTCACGACGACCACGGCGTTGTTCGGCGAGTAGTAGGTCTTGAAGAACTGCTGCACGTCCTGCAGCGTGGCCGCGTCGAGATCCACGAGGTCGCCGTAGAAGTTGTGCGCGTTGTACCAGTTGGTGTTCGCCGCCTGCGGCATGTCGAGCCACGGGAAGCCGCCGTACGGCTGGTTGAGCACGTTGACCTTCACTTCGTTCTTCACGACGCCTTGCTGGTTGGTGAGGTTCTCCTGCGTGATCTTCAGCCCCCACATCCGATCGGCCTCGGCCCAGAGCATGGTTTCCACCGTATGGGCGGGCACGACCTGGAAGTAGTTGGTGAAGTCGAACAGCGTCGACCCGATCAGTATGCCGCCGTTCGACTCGACGAGCGAGATGAACTCGTTCTTGCCGAGGTGCTCCGACCCCTGGAACATCATGTGCTCGAACAGGTGCGCGAAGCCGGTGCGGTCCTTGGGCTCGATCCGAAAACCGATGCCGTAGTACACCGCCACGACGGCGGTCGGCGAGGAGGTATCGCGGGACAGTACGACCTTCAGGCCGTTCTCGAGCCTGTGATACTCGATCGGGACGACGACTTTCGATGGAGGGGGCTGTTGCGCGCGGAGCACCGGGGCGGACAGCGCAACAGCGAGAGCAACGATCGCGGAACGTGCACGCATGTGAGGAGGGCTCCTTCAGCGCAGGATCGTATCACCTCACATTCGCTGTTCGCTGTTCGTTGTTCGCTGTTCGCTGTTCGTTTCGGGGCAACGCGCCGGACGCGCTGTTCTTTGCACCGACGAGGAAGCTCCGAAGCCGAACCGCGAACCGTGACGCGCCGCGAAAACGCCGAAACCTGAACCCTGAACCCTGCAAACAGCAAACGACGACCAACGAACCCTTCGACAAGCTCAGGGCTCGCCCCCGAGCACTGTCGAGGAACGAACAGCGAACAGCGAACAGCGGATCTTACCGCCAGCGTTGTTCCGCGCGCGCGCTGGTGAGCGCGGTCGGGCGGCCGGCGGCAAAGAGCGGCGCGAGGATGAGTCCCGCGACGAACCCTCCGATGTGGGCCATGTAGGCGACGCCGCCGCCGCCTGTCTCCTCGGTTGCGGCGATCGATCCGACGCCGTTGACGAACTGGGTGACGATCCACAGCCCGAGCATGAAGATCGCCGGCACCGCCACCACACCGCCGAAGGTCAGCACGTAGACGCGGTTGCGCGGGAACATCAGCAGGTAGCCGCCGAGCACGCCGCTGATCGCGCCCGAGGCGCCGACGGCGGGCACGATCGACCCGCCGTTGAACAGGATGTGCGCGAAGCTCGCGGCGAGGCCGGTCGCCAGATAGAAGACCACGAACCGCACGTGTCCGAGACGGTGCTCGATGTTGTCGCCGAAGATCCAGAGGAACAGCATGTTGCCGCCGAGATGCCCCCAGCCGCCGTGCAGGAACATCGAGGTGACCAGCGTGATCCAGAACGGAAACGGGATGTAGGGCGGCAGGTCGCCGCCGGCGGTGTATTCCCGAGGGACCACGCCCCAGGCATAGATGAAGGCCTGGACGGCATCCTCGGGCCGGTTGACCTCGACGAGGAACGCCAGGACGTTCAGGCCGATGAACGCCATCGTGGCAACCGCCAGCCCAGCATGGTCGTTTTCGTCGCCAATCGGCAGCATGCGCAAGGATACCGCAAGGTCCTTGCCGCCATCGGCGTGGGCTCAGACCCCGGGCCCTCGAGTCCGCCGGGGCTCGGACCCGGCGTCAGACCCCGGCGAAGCGTAGCCAGCCGACGATGGCCAGGACGGCGCCGAGGATGGCGAGCAACAACAAGACGCGCATGTTGAGGCGGTCCGGCGTGTTGGTCTGCATGGCTTCACTCCTTCGAGTGTCGTTCGTCCGGTGTCGAGGCCAGCCGCTCCTGCCGCAGCGCCGCGGCGCCGAGCAGGCCGCCCATGCCCATCGACTCGACGGCGCTGCTCGGGATGAGCATGAGCGCCCCTTTTTCCTTCAGCCCTTCGTAGAGCATGTTCATCGCCCGCAGGTGCAGGGCGGTCGGATCGTCATGATACGAGCGCGCGGCACGCTGGAACGACTGCGCGATCTCCATCTCTGCCTCGCCCAGGATGATGCGCGCCTGTTTCTCGCGCGCCGCCTGCGCTTCGCGCGACATCGCGTCCTGCAGGGCACCGGGAATCACGACATCGCGCATCTCGACCGAGGAGACCGTCACGCCCCAGGGGTTGGAGCGCTGATCGATGAGCGCCTGGAGCTCGGTTTCGATCCGCTCGCGGCCGCGCAGCAGATCGGTGAGCGTGGTGCGGCCGATGATGTCGCGCAGCGCGGTCTGCGCGGCCCAGCTGACGGCCTGCGCGTAGTCCTGCACCTCGAGCGCCGCCTTCTCCGCGTCGTGGACCATCCAGAACAGCACCGCATCCACGTTGACCGGCACCGTGTCGGCCGTGAGCGTCTGTTCTGCGGCGAAACTGGTGGTGATCGTACGCTGGTCGATCCACGACGAGACGCGGTCCATGAACGGCACGATCCAGAACAGACCGGGACCGCGCAGGCCGACGAACCGGCCGAACCGCAGCACGACCGCCCGCTCCCACTGCTGCGCGATCCTCGGGGCGGGCATCAAGACGACGCCGACGAGCGCCATGACCACGAGCGGCGCCGGATTGCCGGTCGCGTTCCATCCGACGAGGCCGAGCACGATGGCCCCGAGGAGAATCGCAATCGCCACCACGTTTATGCGCGACGGCGACGGCGACGACTCGTCGGATCGGCGGTTGAGCGCAACGGATACCATGTGCAGCTCCCTTCGAATGGTTCAGGCTCGCGAGGCGCGCCGCACGAGCGCGGCGGATCCGGCGTCCCGATCTTCAGCGCGCCCGGCGCCGTGCTCCGCGGCGTGGGCGGCAAGCTCGCGTAACAGGTCGTCGATCGTGAATCCGGCAGCGTCGGCATCGGCGAGCACGCGCGTGACGAAGGCGCGCAGCCGGCGGTCGCGCTCCCGCGCTGGCTGCGCCCGCTCCGGCGTGGCGCTGATGAACGATCCCACGCCGCGCCGGGTCTCGAGCACGCCGGCGCGCTCGAGCTCCGCATAGACACGCGCCACGGTGTTGGCGTTCACGCTCAAGTCGACCGCGAGCTGCCGCACGGTCGGCAGCTGATCGCCGGGCCGGAGCCGCCCCGTCGCGATTGCCGCGCGCAGTGCCCGTTCGAGCTGGGCGTAGATGGGCGTGGCGTCGCGCGCGTCGATGGAAACGATGGCCACTGCCCACTTATACTAGTTAATTAATACAATGTCAATAAT
>JBOGIX010000110.1:0-5135 GCA_050744685.1 Vicinamibacterales bacterium
CCGGCGCTCGCGGGGGCCCCATTAGCCCCGCTCCGCGCCGGTGAGCGCGCCTGCGGCGCGCCTGAAAACCGGAATTCACTGAGTTGAGAAGAATTCGGCGCAGCTGTCAGCCGTCAGCTTTCAGTCAGGACGTGCTTTTCTTGCTGACAGCTGACGGCTGAAGGCTACTCCACTCAAGTGAGCTTACGTCAAGAGTCGATCATGCCGCCGCGCTACGCGCAAGATGGCGGCGCGAAAGACTCACACCGACGGCACCCACTCCTTCATCTCGTTCACGCGACGGAAACTTCCGGCCGGCTTCATGCGGCCGTGCAGCTGCTCGGCCCACGCGTACGTGGACGCCACGTCGCCCGACACGATCACCTGCGCGGGATAGATCAATCCGGCCAGATACGGCAGGTCCGTGTAGCGCAGACAGTTGAGCATCTCGAGCGCGGGGCCCTTGCCGTCCGGCTCACCCGAGACGTTTTGCGTTCCCGGCGGCGAGTGCAGGAACATGGCGCCGACGCGGCCATCGAGCAGCGCCGCGTAAAGCGCGACGGCCGCCATTTCACCGCGCGCGGCGAGCGAGATCCGGGACGCGTCCACGCCGGGCAGCGCGCGCGCCGCCTCGATCGCGCGCAGCGCATCCCACACCCGCATGCTGGCGATCGTCCGTCCGCACCAGGCGGACGCTCGCCGGACGTGCCAGTTGAGATCCTCGCCCCACGACGTATCGCCCGTGCCGCGGGTTTCGACGTACAGCTTGATCCAGGGGGCGCGAATGCCCGCGGCGAAGGTCTCCGAATCGTTGCGCGCCTCGCCCGGCGATCGCAGGACGACCAGCGCGGGTGACGGGCCCTTGACGTCGGCGGGATCGCGGCGGAGCCCGTGCAGCCGCCACCCGTCTTCCGAGGTGAAGGCGAACCGCGTGCCGGAGCCGCCGTCGAGCGCGAACTCCTCGACCACGTCGAGCACCGGCGGCGTGCGCGGGAAGTGGTTGAACGTGTCGGCACGAAGCGTTTCCGCGAGCGTCTTGCGCGCGCGGGCCACGTCCGCAGCGGTCGTCACGGCGGGCGCGGCCGCGACGCGAATGAACTCGTCGTGAATCGTGAGCGTCCGGTTCGGCTGTGGACGGCTGTCGGAATACACCTCGAGCACCTCCTCGGACTCGAGGCGCCCTTCGTCCGCTTCGATGTCGCCCACCTCGGCCGGGGCTACGTCCTTCGCCGTCAGATGCTTCAGGAACCAGGAGAAGATCGCCGTGCGGGACTGCTCGTGATACGAATGGCCACCCGGGGTTTCGACGAGCCGCAGGTGTTCGGGGCGATCGAGCGTCTTGTACAGCCGCTCGAGCTGCGAGTGCACCTCGCGGATCGCGTGAATGGGAAAAATGCCGTCCTGGCTGGCCGAGGCGATGAGCAGCGGCCGCGGCGCGATGAGCGCGGCGACGTCGGCAAGGTCCCACATCCGCGTGTTGATCCACCACATGCAGTCGCAGTGGCCGTCGATCACCCGGTCGTAGATGTGCGACGCCAGCGTAGCGGTGCCGCACACGGGTGAACACGCGGTCACGCGCTCGTCAGCCGCCGCGATATACCACGTGACCGCGCCGCCGCCGGAAATGCCCGTGACACCGAGCCGCGCCGCGTCGACCTCCGGCCTCGCCGCGAGCAGATCGAGGCCGCGGATGCCGTTCAGCAGCTCGATCGCCGCCGGCGAGTAGCCGCGGCTGTACCACTGGAACCAGCCTTCCCGGTAGCAGCCATGGTGATAACCGGTCACCTCCCCGAGCTGCACGGTCTCGACAATCAGGGTAGGGAGTCCGAGCTCGGCGAGCCGACGCGGATGCGCCTGGTAGTGGACCTTCTGCTTCGCCGCGTGGCCGCAGACATAGAGGACCCCGGGACGGCGCGCGCCCGGATTGGACGTCTTGGGCACGTAGAGGTTCGCCGTCACGTGCAGGTTCGGCAGGCTCTCGTAGTGAAGCTTCTCGATGCGGTACGCCGGGCGGTCGACGACGCCGGTGACCTTATACGGCACCGGATCGCGCCTTCCCGCGGGCGGCAGATCGGCGAGCCCCATCATCTCCATGAACTGGCGGCGCCGTTCCGTGATCTGCCGGCTGAAGTCCGCAGCCGACGTGAAATCCGACAGCGCACGATCGGTGATGCGCCGCGCCTCGCGCGCAAGGTAGTCACGGATCGGCAGGTTCGGGCGGTGCGCGATCGAACGCGCAGCGTTCGCCGGTTGCTTCGTCTGTGGTGCGGCGGATGCCGTCCGCGCCGGCAGAGGCGCAATCAGCGCGGCGGCGCCGGCAGTCAGCAGATCACGTCGGGATGGATTCATGAGCTCCTCGCAGTGGCGCACAGGATACGACAGGCAGGCGGTGCGCGCGCTGCCGGACGTGCAGGGTCTTCAGCGCGCGGCCGGCCGGGATTCCGCTGGCGCGCGCCGGACCTGGTCCAGCAGCGCGCCGAGCTCGCGCGCTTTCTCTGGTCGAGAGGCTGCGAGGTTCGTGCGCTCGCCAGGATCGCTCTCGAGATCGTAGAGTTGTGGCTGCGGATCATTCCCGAGCTCGATGTTCGTGTTCTGGTTCACACGGGGCCCCTTGCCCGGTGCGATGTACTTCCACCGGCCCTGACGGATGGCGAGCGTGCCGGCCTGCTCGACCAGGTGCTCGCGGGCGGTTCGGGAAGTGCCGAGAAGCGCCGTCAGCACGTTCTGGCTGTCCGGGGCGGCGCGTGCGGGCAGCTTATCCCCGACGAGCGCGGCGAACGACGCCATCAGGTCCACCTGCGACACGAGCGCATCGGACACACCCGGCTTGACTCGCGCCGGCCAGCGCACGACGAACGGCACGCGCGTGCCTCCTTCGAAGGCGCTGTACTTCCCGCCGCGGAACGGCCCCGCCGGCGTATGGCTACCCAGCTTCTCCACCGCTTCGTCCTTGTAGCCATCGTCCACGACCGGGCCGTTGTCACTCGTGAACAGCACGAGCGTGTCTTTTGAAAGGTCGAGGCGATCGAGCGTGGACAGGATCTCTCCGACAGACCAGTCCAGTTGCGCGATGACGTCGCCGCGCGGCCCCATCCCCGTAGTCCCGGCGAAGCGCGGATGCGGGACGCGCGGCACGTGCGGCTCGTGCGAGGCATACATCAGGAAAAACGGCCCCGAGCGGTGGTCTTCGATGAACGAGATTGCCTGGCGCATGAAGACGTCTCCCATGTCCTCGTCCTTCCACAGCGCCGCCTTGCCACCCGTCATGTATCCGATCCGGCTGATGCCGTTCACGATGGTCTGGTCGTGCCCGTGGCTCGGGTGCATCCGGAGCAGTCCGGGATTGCCACGGCCCGTGGGCCAGTCGCCTACCGGCTGTTTGTAGTGCACGCTGATCGGATCGCTCGGGTCGAGGCCGGCCACGCGCCGGTCGTCGATATACACCGTGGGAACGCGATCCCCTGTGGCCGCCATGATGAATGCGTCATCGAAGCCGAGGTCGAGCGGACCGGGCCGGATCTCGCCGTTCCAGTCGGGCCCGCCGGCAGGTCCGAGTCCGAGATGCCACTTGCCGACGATACCTGTCGCGTAGCCCGCGCCCTTGAAGATCCCGGCGAGCGTCGGCCTGTCCGTGTCGATGACGAGGCCGGCGTCGCCCGGCAGGATGCCGGTTCCCGGACGGCGCCACGCGTACTCGCCGGTGAGCAGCGTGTAACGCGAAGGGGTGCACGTCGCCGCCGCCGCGTGCGCGTCGGTGAAGCGGAGGCCCTCGCGCGCGATCCGATCGATGTTTGGTGTCTTCAGGCGCGTGGCGCCGTACGCCGAGACGTCACCGTAGCCGAGATCGTCGGCGTAGATGATGACGACGTTCGAAGGCTTCTGGGCGGCGCCGGGAAGCGCCGTCAACGTGAGTGCCAGGACGGCAGCTGCGATGGTCGGTCTCATGGCCAATCGGAACCTCTGTGGCGGCCATCATAAAACAGCGCGTAGAAATCGCGGCTGGCGACTGCGGCTCGCAGTTGGCGACCGGCGGTTCGCGGGGATCAGGCGTTCGGGTTCGGGCCTGCCGGGCCAGGGAGCGGCACGACGACACGAAGGCTGAGTTGGAACCAGCGGTCGAAAAGACGGCCCCTCCGAGCCGCGTTCGTCAGCGCGTTTGGAGTATCGTGACACCGCGCTGCGACCCTCGGGTGAATGCCATGACGATGATGACTGAGGAACGACGCCGTGTCGAACGACGGTCGATGCCCGCGGATATACGGGCGCTCGTCGAAGAGTTGCGGGCGATCTCGCGCGCGCCGGGGGCGCAGACTCGCGACGGCCGCGAGTGGCGCACGATCAACAAGGGCACCGTCGATCTTCTGATCGGCGCTCTCGTCCGCAGCTGGCGCCCGGAAGAGACGGCCGCCGACGAGCCAGGCAGCCGCCGGTGAAAACAGCGGGCCTGGCTCTCCTCTTGACCAACGACAGGTCGGCGTCGTAAGCTCCCCTCGTTGCTCGAGAGGTCAGACGCATGGCCAAGAAGGACCTGCTCCAGGGGACACTGGATCTACTGCTGCTCAGAATCCTGGCGCTCGGCCCGAATCACGGGTGGGGCATCTCGAATCGGATCCGCCAGATGTCCGCAGAGGGCCTGAACGCCAGCCAGGGATCGCTCTACCCCGCCTTGCATCGCCTCGAGCTGCGCGGCGACGTCCGTTCTGAAATGAAGCCCTCCGAAAACAACCGGCGCGCGCGCGTCTACACGATGACCGCCGCCGGCCGGCGGCGGCTGGAGGCCGAACGCAAGGGCTGGGAGCAGTTCGCGCTGTCGATGCGACGTGTGCTCGAGTCGGAGTGACGCGCCGGCCATGCGGCGACCAGGAGCATGAACATGCTGGAACGATGGATCGCGACCGTGCGCGGGCTGCTCTCCAGGCGCCGGGTGGAGGGCGAAATCGACGAGGAGCTGGCATTTCATCTCGACCGTGAGGCCGAGGCGAACGTCGCCCGCGGCATGTCGCCCGATCAGGCCAGACGTGCAGCCCGGCGCAGCATCGGCGGCCTGGCGCAGGCCACCGAGGGCCGCGTGGCCGTGGACGGCGAGGCGGTGTCGGAGCCGCATGCCGCCATCGGCATGGTGTTCCAGGAGGAGTCGACGTTCCCCTGGCGCACCG
>JBOGIX010000111.1:0-2738 GCA_050744685.1 Vicinamibacterales bacterium
GGGGCATCTTGCGGCGCCTCTCATTGTTGGTCCTCGCGGGGCGGCCTGTTGCGGCCAGGGGGGCATCTTGCGGCGCCTCTCATTGTTGGTCCTCGCGGAGGGCACGCGCCACGGGGGCGAGTCGCTCGAGCTCGCTCTTCGCGAGCGGGGACACGAACGGCGGAATGGGACCGGTTGGCGCGATGCCGGCGAGCTCGGTCGCGTGTTGCAGCACGCGCGCCGGTCCAAGGGCATCGCGGATGTCCTCGAGCGGCATGAAGTGCTCGCGGAGCGCTTCGGCGGTGTTCCAGTCCGCCGCACGGCACGCCTCGAAGATGCCGGTGCAGCGCGCGGGGGCGATGCAGCCGGAGCCGGTGGTGAATCCCGGCAGGCCGAAGTCGCGCATGTGCACGACGGCGGGGCGCTCGCCGATGCCGCTGACAACGCGCGCGCGATCGACGCGGCGCAGCAACCCGTCGAGATACGCGTCGTGGCGCGGGTCGTCGCGCGCCACGGCGTACTTGATCGCGACGGCGACGCCGTCGCGCACCAGGCGTCCGACGGCGTCGAGCCCGGCCTCGCGGTCGGCGCCGAAGCCGTCCTCGGATTTCAAGTAGAGGATGAGGGGCATGCCTGCCGCTTCGGCGATCTCGCGCACGCCGGCCTCGATGCCGCGCGCGTCGCGCGGATCGCCGCACGGCAGCATCATCGCCGTGCGAAACCGCCGCTGCCGCAGGAGCGGCGCCTGATCCATCGCGCGCCCGAATGACGGCCCGAGGCTGGCGATCGCCCACCGCGCCGCGGGGAAGCCGGACAACCAGTCGAGCAGCGCTTCGTACTCGGCGAGGGTCATGTGATAGAGGAAGGCGTTACCGCCGTAGAGGAAACGGCTGATGCCCCCCGCCTCGATGTGGCGGGCGACGCACTCGGCGGCGTCGAGGTCGAGAGAGCGGCGCGCATCGCGCTTGCGCGGAAGCGGCGGCACAGAAAAGACGCCGCTCAGGTCGTCGATCTTGATGTCGGCCATTGGTTACGAATCTGCTCAATGCCATGAATGCGTGAATGGCATGAATGCCATGAATGCCAAGAACTGGGTTCCAGGTTCTTCGAATCCGCAGCGATTGATTTCGCGCAACGGACCGGGGTTGTGGCAGCGTGTTCTTGTATGACCCCGGACCCCACATTCATGGCATTCATGAGCATTCCTGGCATTCCTGGCATTACACCTTGCTCTTGACGAGGTCCGCCATCTTCGCCGCCGTCGGCGCAGTGTCGGGCAGGCGGATCGTCATGACCAGTATCGCCTCGATTGCGAGCGCGGAGGCCAGGACCAGCAGGCCGCCCGTGTAGCCTCCCGTCGCGTCGCGCAGCCATCCCATGATCGACGGCCCGAAGAAGCCGCCGAGATTTCCGATTGCGTTGATCAGGCCGATGCCGGCGGCGGCGGCCGTACCGCCAAGGAACATTGGGGGAATCGCCCAGAACACGCTCATCACCGAGCGCTGGCCCATCTGCGACAGGGTGAAGCTCAGGACGAGCAGCACCAGGTTCCCCTGCGATGCCACCGCGAGCAGCAGGCCGAGGCCTGCGGTCGCGGCGCAGGCCGCCACGTGCCGCTTGCGCTCGCCTGTGCGGTCCGAGTGACGGCCGACGAGCACCATGGCGATCAGCGCGGCGACGAAGGGGATCGCCGTCAGCACGCTCACACCGTAGCCGCTCGATCCGGATGCGTCCTGCAGCATGCGGGGAAGCCACAGGAAGATGCCATAGGTGACCGAGGTGTTCATGAGGTAGACCGTGCACAGCAGCCACACGCGTCCGCTCGTCAGGCTGCGCGCGAGCGATGCATGACCCACGGACGTGCGGAGCGCGCGCTCCTCGCTCATCGTCCGCGCCAGCCATTCGCGATCCGCCGGCGGCAGCCAGGTGGCCTGCTCGGGCCGATCGGTCAGGACCGTCAACGCCAGCACGCCGAGCACGACCGCCGGCAGTCCCTCGAGCAGGAACAGCCACTGCCAGCCGCGCAGGCCCATGACGCCGTTGAGCGACAATAGCGCTTCGGACAGCGGCGCGCCGACGATCACCGACACCGGGGCGGCCATCATGAACAGCGCGTTGGTCCGCGCTCGTTCCGCGGCGGGCACCCAATAGGTCAGGTAGAGCACGATGCCGGGGAAGAATCCCGCCTCCGCCAGCCCGAGCACCACGCGCGCGATGTAGAACGTCCGGGCGTCGGTGATGAACATTGTCCCCATCGACACGAGGCCCCAGACGATCATGATCCGCGCGATCCAGCGGCGTGCGCCGACCCGGTCGAGGATCAGGTTGCTCGGGACTTCGAAGATGCAGTAGCCGATGAAGAACAGCCCGGCGCCGAAGCCGAATTCGGTCGCGCTCAACCCGAGATCGCGCTGCAGCTCGCGGGCGGCAAAGCCGATGTTGACGCGGTCGATGTAGGCGACCACGTAACAGATGAACGCGAACGGGATGAGGCGCCGTGTGACGCGGCCGATGACCTGCTCCCGGCGCGATTGGACGTCTGACATTGACGGCGCACGATACCACACGAACTCAGCTTCCAGTTGACGGCTGCGCGCTGCGCGGCACGAAGCTGCGAAAGCACGAAGCGACGACGGAGATGTGCATCTGACTGAGGGCAAAAGGACACGCGCCACCGGCTGGCCCTTCGGGCTGCGCGACGACACGACGACGCGACGCAGGAGAGCTGGGGCCCATCGCCAGGTCCCGCGGGTGGCGCC
>JBOGIX010000112.1:0-4062 GCA_050744685.1 Vicinamibacterales bacterium
GTCACGGAACCGCTCGCCGAAGATCTCCTCGCCAAGAATGACCTGCACGCGGTACCGCCGCCAGTCCGTTCCGCGGCGTGCCGCGTAATCGGTGAGCCGCTTCATGAACAGCGGATCGGCGACGAGCAGGATCTGATCGTAGTACTTGCCAAAGGCCTCGACGAGCGCGAGGGCCATGTCTTCGCGCACGCTCGTGGTGGCGACGGTAGTGCGCTCCGACTGGAAGCCGACGCCCATCGGCAGGCAATTGATGGTCAAGGTCGATCGCGACTTGACCTGAAACGCCGCGTCGAGCGCATCGTCGATGAAGCAGGCGGCCGCCTGCGCGTGTCCGCGTGCGTTCAGCCCGAACGAGAAGCGCCCGCCGTGCCCCGAGCTCGTCAACACGCTCTCGATCTCGCCGACGGTCGTGGTTGCGGCGAGCTCGTCGAGCGCAAATCGATCGAAGGTGTTTCGCTTGTGCAGAATCGGCGCGTGCGCAGCAAACGAGGCGGCGTCGACGACCTGGTCGGCGCGCGAGCCGTGCTCGCGAAGCAGCGTTCGGTACCACGGCATGTCCGCGGCCGCGCGGCGGAACGCCGTCAGCAGTCGTTCAGTTTGCGACGCAGTCGATGGCATTGATGCCGAGCGGCTGGCGGCACTCGATCGGCCGGAACTCCGGTTCGAGCCCCGTCAGGAAGTCGTTGAGCAGCGGCACCCGGCCGCTGACGATGATCGCGTCGAGCTCACGAAGATCGAGCAGGTACGGTACGACGCGGCCGTAATACTCCGTTTCCGGCCCGATCGGCCGAAACGGGAACCCGTACTTGGCGATCAGGCGCTGCAGCGATCGCTCGGTGGCGGCCAGCCAGTGGGTGAACCCGCGCCGCTTCGACGCCTGGTAGACCGCCTTGTAGAGCGTCATCACCAGCTCGCCCCCGCCGCGGCGCTCCGCACCCCCGGGCCGCATCGTCGCGCCCTGGAGGCCGTAGAACCCGTCCCCCGCGCGCCTGTTGTAGCGGCGGCTCACCGACAGCCGCGATATCTCGACGACGGTGAACGCGGGATCGTTCACCGCCGTCTCGTGCGCGAAGAGAGTGCAGTGGTCGAATAGCGGAAAGCCGGCTTCGCTTCGCTGCACCAGCCGTGCCGTCGCCGCCACCTCACCCTTGAGGTTCAGCACGCCGAGATGGACCGAATGCGGGTCGTAGACGTCGGTTTCGAACTCGTCCGGATACTGCTCCGCAGGAAGAAAATCACGCTCGAGGCAATAGACCTGATATCGAAGCCGGTGACTCTCTGCGAGCAGATGCGGGGAATCGTCGAGAACGATTCCGTTGAAGTAGGGAGAAGTGGTTTCGTGGAGGGGGCCGTAACCGGCTCCGGGTGTCGTTATCTGGTCCACATGTTCCATTTCAATCCGATTCGGACGGTACGACCGTTCTGTTCGATCGAGTCCTGGAAGTGCTGGCTCGACGCGGGATCCGCGTACTTCGCGTCGAACAGGTTGCGCACCGTGGCAAACAACTCCCACCGCGGTGACAGTGAATGAAGGGCGGTCAGGTTGACGGTCGCGGCAGCGCCGACACGTCCGCCGCTGAGCGTGGCGCGGCTGCTCATGACCAGTCCCTCGACCCCGAGGCTCGAGTCACGCGACGGCCAGGGCACCATCAGGCGCGTCTTCACCATGTGCCGGGGCGAGTTGGGAAGTTCAGCGTCCGTCTCGCGATCGATCGCGCGCTGGAGCGCGTAGCTCGCCTGGGCCCGAGCGCCCGCGGGAAGGCGCATCTGCGCCTCGAGCTCGAGCCCGCGCGCCCGCACCTCGCCCTCATTGACATAAGTCACGCCGAAGAAGCCGTCGGAGCCCGGCACCAGCGTGATCAGCCGATCCGCGCGATACCAGTAGCCCGAGACCGATGTGCGCAGCCAGTCGTTCGTGTAGCGCTCCCAGACGAGCTCGTGCGTGTCGATCGATTCCGGCCGCAGCCTCGCGACCTCCTGGCCGAAATAGAACGCGTTCAGCTCGTACTCGTTCGGGGCGCGAAACGCCTGCCCGAACAGGTACTTGAACGATTGCGTGGACGAGGGCATCACGATCAGCGCAGCGCGCGGCGTCAGACGATTGAACTCGTCATAGCCGTCGTAGCGCACCCCGGCGTTGACGATCAGCCAGCGGGAGAACCGCGCCTCATCCTGCAGGTAAGCGGCGTGCTGCGTCGAGGCCCGGTCGAGGTCGAGCGGTACCGACGGGGGATTGAGGATCCGCGACGTCTGGTCCTGCTGGAAGTTGTCGATGAACTCGGCGCCGGCGGTAATCGTCTGGCGGCCCGGCAGCTCGCGCGTCGCGCGCACGCCGGCCGTCCAGCGGGATCCGAGCACCGTGTTGTGGCCGACGATGAGCGCGCTCGTTTCGTCGCCCGGATACGGATAGAGCCCGTCGTAGGAGAAGCGATCGAACGACCCGCGAAACGTCACCCGCGTACCCTTGTACGAGCGGCCATACTCGGCGTCGAGCAGCGTGTGACGATCCGTCGTCTGCTCTTCCGGATCGTGAAAGTTGAATAGTGTGCCGAACGAGGCGGTCGGCACTTCCCGCCTGCGCGTCCCGTACGCCGTGGTCAACGTGAGCCCGCGGAAATCGATGCGGCTGTAGAACTGGCGCACGCCTTCGGAGTCGAGGTTCTCCGCGACGCCGTTGTTGGTCCCGGGCGAGTCGAAGGCGGGAAAGTAGAGCCGCTCGACGCCGTCGACCTGGCTGTACGTCCCCGAGAGCGCCAGCTCCAAACCGTTGCTGAATCGATGTCCCATCCGCGCGCGCGTCAGACGGGTACCGAGCGTCCCGGCCTCGAGTATCACCGCGCCACCGTTGATCGACGCCCCGGGACGCGTAATCACGTTGACGACCGCGAAGAACGCGCTGTCGCCGTAGAGCGACGAGGCCGGACCGCGGATGACCTCGACGCGTTCGATCATCGCGGTGTCGAGCCCGAACTCGGCGCCGATCTCCGCCTGGCCGAACACGTTGTCGTTCACCCGGTGGCCGTTGATGAGCAGCAGGATGCGGCTGTTGTAGTCACCCGGCTTCCCGAACCCGCGTGCGCCGATGTAGCTGAAGTTGCGGTCGTCGATGACGTAGAGCCCGCGAACGGAACGGAGGATGTCCGAGAGGGTGCGATATCCGAACCGGCTGATCTCCGCGGCCGTGATGAACGAGACGGAGGCCGGCGCTTCGGTGACGGGCTGGAGCCGCTCGGAGGCGCCGAATACCTGGCCGGAATCGAGCTTCAGCAGGTCCTCGATAGACAGATCCGGCAGCGGGGCCTGGGCGAAGGCGGGCGCGGTTGCGGTAGACATGGCCACGAGCACGAGGCCGGCGAACCGGCGCATGCGCCGGACGGCGGCGGCGCGGGCACCCGAAGAGAGAAGAGCACTCATCGTTTTTTTGCAAGCGCCAGGAGCCTGGAACTGATCTGCAGGTGTGAGCGTTTTACCGCCTCCAGATCGACGTCGAACCTCAACTGGCCATGTTCGAAGTACAGCTCGGCAATTCCGCCGGCCGCCATGAATCCCTCGTTGTCGCTGAGGGTGAGAACCGGGACGTTCCGTGCGCCGGCGAGCGCGACGGCCGCCTTCGCCGCCGGCACCTTCGACAGATACAGCACCTGACAGCCGGGCAACGTGCTACTGTCGGCGGCGCGGAAGACCCTGATCGCTCGACCGGAAAACATGCGGTTGCGGCTCAATCGCTCGACGGCGTCAGCCACGGCCGCATCGCCGAGCACGCAGATCGTGAACGGCGCTCGCGCGGGCAGGAGCTCGTCGGGCCACTCGGTGAACTTGGCGAAGTTGTAGATGAACGCGGCTTTGAGCGCAGGCTCGGTCACGTCCTGCGCGAAGGAGGCGAACGGCCGGCCGAGCAGAATCGCCGCCACGACGCACGCGAGGTATGCGCAGCCGCGACCGCGGATCCTACGTATCTCGGCGGCGGGGCCGCGCCCGTGCGACGTGTACATCTCCGGCATGGCCGGGGTTTGCACGCCCTGTGCCCGGCCGCGCCGCCTCGAAACGGCGTCCGGGTGCGAC
>JBOGIX010000113.1:0-6635 GCA_050744685.1 Vicinamibacterales bacterium
GCGCTGTACCGTTTCGAACGCGATCAAGGCCAGCTGGTAATCGAGCTGCGCCTGAAGCTCGCTGTTGCGCGCGACGGCGAGGTCCCGCTGCGCCTGGATCACGTTGAAGTTGGTCGACATCCCGACCTCGAAGCGCTTCTGCTCGGCGTCGAGCCGCTGCTCCGCGAGCTCGCGGCCGAGGCGCGCGGTCTCGATGCGCTGGCGGTTCTGCTCCAGGCGGAGCGCGGCGTCGCGTACCTCCTTGACGACTGACAGCTCCATGCTGCGCACGCGCGCGGCAGCCTGGTCGCGCTCGATCTGGGCGCGCGCGAGATTGGCCTCTTCGACGCTGCGGCCGAGCGGATACGAGAGCGACAGGCCCACGGTCCACGTCGGATAGTCGCCGGAGAAGATCTGGTTGAGCACCGATCCATACGACGTGTTCTCGGTGCCGATGATCGTGCCGGGGAAGCCGCCCGTCCGCAGCAGGCGGGAGCCGCCCTGTGCATTGCTCAGGTAGGTCGCCTGCGCGCGCAGATCGGGGAGCGTCTGGTTCTTCGCCACCGCGACGGCGGTCTCGCTGTTCTCGATCTGCTTGCGCGCCTGCGCCACGTCCGAGCGCTCCGCCAGCGCGCGGCGCACTGCGGCGTCGACATCCGGCTGGCCGGTGACGGCCGGTTGGCGCTCGGCGGGATCCAGCCGCACCGACCAGTAATCGGCGCGCTTCGGATCGACGATGAGCGTGCGCAGTGTGTCCACGGCCTGGAGCGCCGTCGTGCGCGCCACGATGAGGTTCTCGCGCCGCTGCGCGACTTCTGCCTGAGCGGCGACGAGATCGAGCGGAGGTGACTGTCCGACGTCGACCCGCGCGCGGTTCGTGCGCTCGAGCTCCAGCGCCAGATCGAGCGAACGCTGCTGCACGTCGACGGATGCCAGCGCCGCGACGAGCGCCCAGTAGGCCGATTCCGCATCGGCCCCGACCTGCGCCGTGCGCTCGCGGACCTGGATGCCGGCGATGTCGCGGTTGCGGCTGGCGATCTCGATTTGCGCTCTGGCCGTGTCGGTCTTGAAGTCGCGCAGCAGCGGCTGCGAGAAGATCGCCTGCAGCGACGAGGTGAGCGACGGCGTGAAGCTGGTGAACGGGTTGTCGGTCGTGGTGCGCTGGTTCGTGAACAGCACGTCGTACGACGCGCCGCCCCACGGCAGGCGATGGCTGAGGCCCGCCTCTCCCGACCAGTAGTCCGTCTGCACTCCGGATTCACCGGAGAACAGGTTCGCCGGCGGAATCTGGTTGCTGTTTCGCAGCAGCGCCGAATTGAACGTCGGCAGGAACACCGCGCGCGCCGCCGACACGCGGGCGTCGTTCACGCCCGGCTCGAACCGCGTCACTGCGAGGTCGGGGTTGTTCTCGACCGCCATGCGCACGGCTTCGTCGCGCGTGAGTTTCAGCACCTCTCCCGCCGCTGCGCCCTGGCCAGCCTGCGGCAGCGTGGCCGCCACCGGCTGCGCATGCGCGATCGCCGGCAGCAGCAGCGCGAGCAGCGTTGCTGTTGCCGCGGCCGGCCTCACGCCGCGTCTCCACCGCCAGAACCGCAGCCTGGACGCATCGTCGAACAGCGAATACGCGACCGGCGTCACGACGAGGGTGAGGACGAGCACGAGCGACTGGCCGCCGATGATGACGAACCCGATGGCCCGATTGGTCGCCGAGCCGATGCCACTCGAGAGGACCAGCGGAATCATGCCGGCCACGAATGCGAATGTAGTCATAAGAATTGGTCTCAAGCGATCCCGGCTGGCCTGCAGCACTGCCGCGTCGCGCTCCATGCCCCGATCGCGCAGCTGGTTGGCGTGGTCGATCTGCAGGATGGAGTTCTTCTTGACGACCCCGAACAGCACCAGCAGGCCGAGCGCGGAAAAGATGTTCAGGGACTGTCCTGTGATGATAATCGACAGCAGCGCGAACGGCAGCGTCAACGGGAGCGACAGCAGGATCGTCACCGGGTGCAGCCACGACTCGAACTGCGCCGCCAGGATGAGATACATGAAGATCAGCGACAGCCCGAATGCGAGGAGGAAGTTCTGCGCCGCCCGGCCGAGCTCGCGCGAGCGCCCCGCGAATCGCGTGCTGTAGCCCGGTCCCATGTTCAACGAACTGGCAGTACGCTCCATCACGTCCATCGGTCCCGTCTGAGACACGCCCTGCAGCAGGCCGGCATACACCGTGACCTGCCGCTGACGGTTCAGGCGATTGATCTCCGATGGTGACGTGCCCGGCGCGAACTGCGCGAGGTTGTCCAGCGGAACGCTCCCCAGCCGGCTCGACGGCACGGTCATCTGCCCGATCGCCGCCGCGGTGCCGCGCTGGTCCGCTTCCGCGCGGACGTGCACTTCGTACTGCTCGCCCCCCTCGTTGTAGGTCGTGACCTGGTCGCCGCCCACGAGCAGGCGCAGCGCCTCCGCGGCGTCCGAGATCTGGACCCCGAGGTCCGACGCCTTCAGCCGATCCACCTGCACCGACAGCTCGGGCTTGCCGACGTTCAACGACGTATCCACGTCGACCACGCCTGGCTGTTTCCGTGCGGCGTCGGCGATGGCGGCGGCGTAGGTCTCGAGCTTCTTCAGGTCCGGCCCGTTGATCGTGTACTGGATGTCGGCGTTCTGATTGCCGCCGCCGCCGATCGTGGCCACTGGCCTGACGCCGGTCCGCAGGTTGGCCGCCGACACGTTCGGCAGGACGTTGCTGCGGACGTCGTCCATCACCTCGAACTGATCGCGCGAGCGCTGATCGACCGGCTTCATTCGCGCATACACCGTCGCCACGTTCTGCGTCCGCGCCGGATCGTCCGCCACGCTGACGAGCGTGTACTCGATCTCCGGCAGCTGCCGCACGCGCGTGGCAATCCTGTTGGCGATGATCTCCGTGGCATCGAGCGACGTGCCCTCGGCCGCACGAAGGCCAATCTCGAACTCGGATTGATCGTCGTTGGGCAGGAAGTTCTTGTCGGCGAGCATGAACAGCGGCACGCTGCTCAACAGCACGAGCACGGCGAGGCCGGCCACCGCCGAGCGGTGCGCGAGCGACCACCGGAGCAGCGCCGCGTACCCCTCGTCGAGCGGCCTGAAGAACCGCGACTCCTTCGAGCCCGCGTCCCGCAGCTCGTGACCTTCCCCGTCCTCGTGACGCGGCCGCATCTTGATCCACCGGGCCGACAGCATCGGCGTCAGCGTGAAGCTGACGAGCATCGACACCAGGATGGCGAACGCCATCGTGAAGCCGAAGCTCGTCATGAAGCGGCCGACGATGCCCCCCATGAAACCGACGGGAACGAAGATGGCAACCAGCGACAGCGTGGTCGCGAGCACGGCCAGGCCGATCTCGCGCGTAGCTTCGATCGCAGCCTGTGCCGGCGGGCGGCCCTTCTCCTCCACGAACCTGTAGATGTTCTCCAGCACCACGATCGCATCGTCGATGACGATACCGACAGCGAGCGTCAGCGCGAGCATCGTCATCGAGTTCAGCGTGAAGCCCTGGTACCAGATCAAGCCGAAGGTGGCGATGATCGACGTGGGGATGGCGATGGCCGCGATGATGGTCGAGCGCCAGTTCCACAGGAAGACGAGCACGACCGCGGCGGCCAGGATCGAACCGACGATGAGATGCTCTTCGACGCTCTTGATCGAGGCACGGATGAACTCCGACATGTCGCGGACCACGCGGATGTCGTAGCCGGCCGGCACGGTGGCTGCCACGTCGGCGAGACGCTCTTTCACCGAGTCCACCACCTGCACGGTGTTCGTGCCGGACTGCCGACGTACGGTGACGAGCACGGTCGCGTCGCCGTTCAGGCTGGCGCGCGTCTCGGCTTCGGCCATGCCGTCTTCGACGCGCGCGACGTCGCGCAGCAGGACGGGATGCCCATCCTGCTGGCGTACGACCACTTCACCGAACTGCGCGGCCGACCGGACGCGCCCGCGAGTGCGCAGGGTCAGCGCTGTCGCTCCCTGCTCGATGCGCCCGCCGGGAATTTCGGCGTTCTGCGCCTGCAGCGCGCGGGAGACGTCGGTCACCGTCAGGTTGTAGGCCTGGAGGCGCGCCGGATCGAGCCAGATGTTGATCTGCCGCGGCCGGCCGCCGCTCACGACGACCTGGCCGACGCCGTTGACGTTCTCGAGCTGGCGCCGCAGCGTCTTGTCGGCGTACTCCGTGATGTCGCGTATCGGTTTGTTCGCCGATACCGCGAGCGTGAGCACCGGCGCCGAATCGGGGTCAAACTTCTCGACCGTTGGTTGATCGATGTTCCTCGGCAGCAGCGGCAGCACGCGGTTCACGCGATCGCGGACCTCCTGCGCGGCGATGTCGGCGTCCTTCTCGAGCAGGAACGCGACGATGACCATCGACACGCCTTCCGAGGAGGTGGAACGCAGCTCGTCGATGCCGCTGATGGTGTTGACCGCTTCCTCGATCTTGTCGGTGATCTCGGTTTCGACCTCCTCCGGCGCCGCGCCGGGCAGCCGCGTCGTGACCACGACGGTGGGGAAATCAACCTTGGGAAAGCGATCGAGGCCGAGGCGGCCGAACGAGAACGCACCGATGACGGTCAGCGCGAGGATGATGACCGTCGCAAAAACCGGGCGCTTGACAGAGATGGACGCGAGCCACTGCATTGGATTCAACCCATCTATCGGTCACGCGCGTTCCAAGAGATCTAAAGGGGCAGGGGAGCAGCTCCCCTCCTCCTTTAGATCGCTTGGTGCGATCGCGGCGTGACAGTGAACGAAGTCAGAAAGTTGTGGTTACTTGTTCCGGACGGCCATGCCGTCGACGACGCGGCCGCGGGGATCGAGGACGATCTGCTCGCCCTCCGCGACGCCGGTGGTGAGTTCGACCTGACCGGAGAGCTTCTCGCCGGTGGTCACAATGCGCTCTTCGGCCTTGCGGTCCTTGACCACGTAAACGCGGCTTGTGCCAGAGACGGTTTCGACCGCCGATTCCGGCGCGGTAAGCGCCGGCGCAGGTGAGCCCTGGTGAATCGATGCCGTTGCGAACAGGCCCGGCTTCAGGCGGCCGTCCTTGTTGTCGGCGACCGCTTCGACCGTGAGCGCACGCTGATCGGCGCGGACCGACGGCGACACGAAACGCACCGTCGCGGGAAAGGTTTCGCCCGGGTACGCATCGACCGCGAGCCGGACCGGCTGGCCCACCTTCACCTGTGCGATGGCCTGCTCGGGTACCGTCAGCTCGACGCGCAGTGGATCGATGCTGACCACCGTGGCCACGCGCATGCCCTTCGTGACGTAGTCGCCCACGCTGACGGCGCGCTCGGCGACGAGGCCGGCAAATGGCGCCCGCACCGCGGTGTCGGTCATCGACTTGTTGGCGAGCGCGACCCTCGCGCGGGCCGCTTGAAGCGAGCGATAGGACTGCTCGGCCGAGTTCACCGCGACCTGGTACTGCTGGCGCGCGGCTTCGACCTGCGTGCGGCGCTGATCGAACTCGCTCTGTGATACGACTTTCTGATCGAGCAGCGACTTGATCCGCGAGAACTCGGCCTCGGCCAGGTCGAGCGAGGCCTGCGCGTTCATGACGTCGGGCACGCGGCGGGGATCGAACGCCTCGCCGGCAGTCAGGCCGAGCCGCGCCTCGATCTGGCCTGCGTTGGCCTGTGCTTCCTGAAGCTGCGCGGCGGTCTCGGAACCGGAAAGCTGGACGAGCAGCGTGCCGGCAGCCACCCGGCTGCCGCGCTCGACCGGCGTCGCCGTCACGCGACCGGCGACTTCGGCGCTGACTTCGGCCTGTTCATCGGCGATGAGCGAGCCCGTGACGCGCAGGTAGCGCTCGAGCGGCCGGCTCTCGACCTTGGCGATTTCCACCACCGTGGCCTCGGGCGCGTCGGCGGGCGCGGGCGCGGCTGCTGCCGCCGTTGCGCCGGACGAGCAGCCGGCCTCCAGCGCGGCGATTGCGAGAAGGACAGTGCTGGCAAGAACTCCGAACGAACGGGACATCGATGAATACCTCACTCGCTGACGGGGTCTTCACACGAGACGGGATGAAAGCTCAGAGGAAAGCCGGCTCTGAGACCGGTGAGCGCTGCTTCGATGGTGTCGCGGGCGAGCGCGTCGGGATCTTCTCCAGGGGCGAGACGGCTGCAGAGCTGCAGGACGGCTGCACCGACGACCGCTGCCCCGAGGATCCGGAACACGGCATGCGGGTTCGTGCCTTGCGGCAGCTGCCCCTCGTCCACGGCGCGCTGAATCATGCGGGAAAGCCGCTGCTTCATTTCCCCGATGAAGGCGAAGCGTTCCCAGTTCCTGCTGATGCGCGGCACCGACCGGTCCACGAACATGAGGGCGAAGTGCTCGGGGTGGGTGCGGCTGAACTCGTACAAGTTCCAGAAGGCCTGGCGAAGGCCGTCGAGCCCGGTGGCCGAATCGTCACCGACGCGCCCGGAAAAGAGCAGGCGAAAGCCCTCCTCGGCGAGCGCGAAGACGATGTCGTCCTTGCTCGGGAAGTAGCTGTAGATGGCGGCGGGGCTGTATTCGATGCGGTCGGCAATCTTGCGGATGGAGACGTTCTGATACCCCTCGGCGACGAAGAGATCGCGCGCCGCATCGAGGATGGCGCGATACACGGCCTCCCGTTCGCGCTCCTGGCG
>JBOGIX010000114.1:0-4541 GCA_050744685.1 Vicinamibacterales bacterium
GCAGATCTTCGAGCCGTTCTTTTCGACCAAGGCGCCCGGCGAGGGGACCGGACTCGGCCTCTCGACCGTTCACGGGATCGTGACGCAGAGCGGCGGTACCGTCACGGTCGACACTGTGCCCGGGAAGGGCACGACGTTCAAGGTCTCGTTCCCGCGAGCGAACGCGGAGCAGCGCACGGTCGTTCGGGCGGCGACCGCGGCGCGGACCGCGGGCAAGGAGACGATCCTGCTGGTCGAGGACGAATCCGCGGTTCGCCAGTTGGCAAAGCGGTTTCTGACGTCCGCGGGCTATCGCGTCCTGATGGCGGAGAATGGCGGTGCGGCACTCCTCACCTGCGAGACCTATCAGGGCCGGATCGACCTGCTGCTGACCGACGTCGTCATGCCGCAGATGAGCGGTCCCGCGCTCTGGGATCGCCTGGCCAGGCTCCGTCCCGGTTTGCGCGTCTTGTATATGTCCGGGTACAGCGGCACGGCCATCGCGCACCACGGCGTGCTCGAAGAGGGCATGCATCTCATCCAGAAACCATTCAACGCCGCCGAGCTCTCGCGCCGCGTACGCGAGGTCCTGGAGGAGCCGCAGGCCCTGTAACGTCGCGGGTTCTGGCGACGTCGCCGCTTCGGGCGGGTTACGCGATCATCGACGAGCGATTCCCGCCACGTTCGTCGAGCACCTCGCGCACCTTTGAGAGCAGGACGACCGGCGTGAATGGTTTCTGCACGAAAGGCAAGGTCCCGTCCGATGTGGTCTGCGGCAGTCCCTGCGGATCCGAATAGCCCGACGTGTACAGGACCTTCAGGGCTGGCCGGTCGGTCCTGATCTTCGTGGCGAGCATTCGCCCGCTCATCACTGGCAGCACGATGTCGGTGAGCAACAGATCGATCTGGAGGTCGCGGTTGCCGCTGATCCCCAGCGCCTCTTCCGGGCCTGCCGCTTCGATCACGACATAGCCCGATCGCCTCAGGACGTTGCGCGCGACAGCGCGAACCTCCTCCTGATCCTCCACGAGCAGAATCGTCTCGTTGCCGACGAGGCTCGCGGGCGGCTCATCGGCCGCCGCCGCCGCCGCTGCGCCTTCGGCTGCCGCTGCAGGCAGCAGGATCTCGAACGTCGTCCCGCGCCCGGGCTCGCTGTGCACCTCGATCGATCCCTGGCTCTGCGTGACGATGGCGTAGACCGTGGCGAGACCGAGACCGGTGCCTTTGCCGCGTTCCTTCGTAGTGAAGAACGGCTCGAACAGCCGCCGCTGCACCTCGGGTGGGATGCCGGTGCCAGTGTCGCTGACCGCGAGGACCACGCGCGAACTCTCGGCCGCGCCGGCGTGCTCGGCGGGCGGGATGTTCCGCGTGTGGATCGTCAGGCGTCCGCCGCCCGGCATCGCATCGCGCGCGTTGACGGCGAGATTCATCACGATTTGTTCGAGCTGACTCGGGTCGGCGAAGACGCGGCTGGTGTCGGGGGCGAGATCGAGCGTCAGGGTGATGTCTTCGCCGATGACGCGCCGCAGCAGGCCGTGCGTGCGCACGATGACGTCGTTCAGGCCAACGATCTGCGGCTGCACGATCTGGCGGCGGCTGAAGGCGAGCAGCTGGCGTGTGAGGCTCGCCGCGCTCTGACCGGCCTTCAGGATCTCCTCGATGTCGCCTCGCACGTCGCTGGCGGCCGGCAGCGCGCTCAGCGCCAGCTCGCCGTATCCGAGGATCGCGGTCAGCAGATTATTGAAATCGTGCGCGACGCCGCCCGCGAGGCGGCCGACGGCTTCCATCTTCTGCGCCTGGCGGAACTGCTCTTCGAGCCGCAGCCGATCGGTGATCTCCATCGTCACGCCGATCGCCCCGGTCACGGTGTGACGTTCGTCGAACAGCGGCAGGTACCAGGTTTCGAAGACCCCGCCGGCGAAAGGCAGGGTGAAGTGCACCTGCTCGCCGGTGAGGGCCCGGCGGGTCCACTGGAGGATCTCGGGCTGGTCGTAATACATCTCGAACTGCGATCGGCCGATGAGTTCGCCGGGTTCCAGGCCGAACCGCTCGAGCAGGCGACCCTCCGCGAAGGTGATGACGCCGTTCGCATCAACGGCCCAGAGCGACATGGGCACCGCCGAAACAACCGCCTGAAGCTGGTGCACGGTCCGCCGCAGCTGCTCCTCGGCCGCCTTGCGCGCCGAGACATCCTGGAACGCGCCGATGAAATAGCGCGGTTCCTCATCGGCGCCGCGATGGATTTCAGCGTGGCTGCGGACCCAGATGTACGAGCCGTCGCGGCGCCTGAATCGTTGCTCCATCTCGGACCGCGCCAGGGTCCCTTCGAGCAGTTTGTTCTTGGCCTGAGCGGACGCTGCCCGGTCTTCCGGATGGAGCAGCGCGGCAGCGGGCTCTCCATGCAGCTCTTCTTCCGGATACTTGAGCATCTCGCAGAGCCGCCTGTTGACACGCACCCACCGCCCGGCGAGGTCGAGGTGGGCGAGGCCGATCGGGCTCGCATCGAACAGCGCGCGATATTCACGCGCGGTCTCGAGCGCCGCAGCCTGCGCGGCGCATTGCTCGCTGACATCGCGCGCCACCGAGGACGCTCCGACGATGGCACCGACGGCGTTACGGACCGGCGAGATGGCCAGCGAGACGGGGATACGGGCGCCGTCGGCCCGGACGCGGACCGTGTCGAAGGGCGCAATCGTCTTCCCTTGCCGGACGCGCGCGATCACGTCGGTCCGTTCCTGGCTGCGATCCGCGGGAATGAGGATGTCGATTGAGCGGCCCATCATCTCCCCGGCCGGATAGTGAAACAACGCTTCCGCGCCGGCGTTCCAGCTCACGATCGTGCCGTCCAGCCTCCACCCGACGATGGCGTCCTGCGACGACTGCACGATGGCGGCGAGGTGCTGCTTTTCGGCGGCCGCCCGCTGGCGTTCCGACACGTCGCGGTAGTTGATGACGATGCCGCGCACGGCGGGGTCGTCGAGCCGGTTGACCGCGATGAGCTCCGAATCGCGCCACGTCCCATCGCGGTGGTGCCACCGGCATTCCGCCACGATCCGGGCGCCGCGCTCGCCGCTCATTGTTTCTTCCAGCCGGGCGCCGAGCAAAGGCCGGTCGTCGGGATGGATCAGCCGGAAGAAATCGTGGCCGACGATGTCACGGGGTGCGAACCCGCTCACCAGTCTGGACGACTCGCTGGCGAACGTGACGATCGCGTCGCGGTCGAGGACCAGGATGGCGTCCCAGGTGTTCTGAATGAGCGCGCGGAAACGCTCTTCGTTCTCGCGCAGCATCCGGATGGCATGGGCGTGGCGCACGGCGTAGCGCAGCGTGCGATCGAGCAGATCGGGACTGAGATCTGGCTTGCTGAGATATTCGGCGGCGCCCGATTCCATCGCCTGCAGATCGAGCGCGCGATCGCCGTACCCCGTGAGCATGATCAGCGGGGTTTCCATGCGCAGGCTGCGCACGGCGGCGCGGATCAGATCGAGGCCGTTGCTCGCGCCGAGCGCGTAGTCGACGAGCGCAACGTCGATGCTGTCGTCGCGCAGCCGTCGGAGCCCGTCCTCGTACGTCGAGGCCCACAGGACTTCGTAGCCCGCCGGCGCCACCACGTCGAGCATCTCGCGTACGAGCTCCCACTGTTGACGGTCGTCGTCGATGAGCAGCACGCGAATGGCCGGCATGGCTCCTCTTGGAAGCGAGGCGGTTGATGTGAAGGCGGCGGTGAGCGGGCGATCCCGCGTGTTTCCGGGGGTGCCGGGCAGATCCGTATCGGCGGCGCGACGATCGCGCTGAGGCCGCTGGGCCCGCAGGGAGGTTCGATCACGAGAGCCGCTCGTGGACACGATACCCGGGCCCCAGTATTCGATCCTTGCGCGGCAAAATGCAACTCGGCGCTGGCGCCGGTTGGGCACCTCATCGTTCGCGTCGTCAACTCCCAACCTCCAACTTCCAACTCCCAAGGCGCGTGGCTCGAGAGAGCTGGTCAAGAATCGCACGAAACATCCTGGCGCCACGACTTTCACCCAGATAGGTCGATCCGCGCGCCTTGGGAGTTGGAAGTTGGAGGTTGGGAGTTGAAGCCTACGGCCGTGTGAGCAACCCGCGTCCCCGCATCCAGTTGGTGAGCAGGACCGGCCACGCGCTCAACGCCGGATCGCCGAGCGCGAGACCCACACCGTGCGGGCCGTTCTCGAAGATGTGCATCTCGGCCGCCACGTTGGCCTTCCTGAGCGCAAGGTAGAAGCGCACGCTGTTCTCCGGCGGGACGCCGGTATCGGCGGTCGTGTGAAAGAGGAAGGTGGGCGGAGTCTGCGCGGTGACGTGCCGCTCGTTCGAGAGCAGTTCGATCAGTTTGGGGTCGGGGGACTCGCCGAGCAGGTTCCTCACCGAACCCGCGTGCGTGACGCCGGGTTCGAAGGTGATGACGGGGTAACCGAGGATCAGGAAGTCGGGGCGGCTGCTCACGCGGTCCACGGGGTCTTGCGCATCGGCGCGGCCGGCGTCGAAGTGCGTGCCCACCGTGGCGGTGAGGTGACCGCCGGCCGAGAAGCCCATCATCC
>JBOGIX010000115.1:0-2224 GCA_050744685.1 Vicinamibacterales bacterium
TCGCCGCGTGGGCGTGTTCCGGGGCGTCGAGGGGCTCGAGTTCATCAGCGACGTGATCCTGGTGGACCAGACGCCCATCGGGCGGACGCCGCGGTCCAATCCGGTCACGTATCTCAAGGCCTTCGATCCCATCCGCGAGCTGTTCGCGACGACGAAGGACGCGCGCGCGCGCGGCCTCACCGCAAGCCACTTCTCGTTCAACGTGCCAGGCGGCCGCTGCGAGGCGTGCGAAGGCGAGGGCGAGGTGAAGGTCGAGATGCAGTTTCTTGCCGATGTGTTCGTGCCGTGCGATCAGTGCGAGGGCAAGCGGTTCAAGCCGCAGGTGCTCGAGGTGAAGTATCGCGGCCGCAGCATCGACCAGGTGCTCGACATGACCGTCCGCGAGGCGCTGACGTTCTTCAGCAGCTCGCCGAAGGTGCTGCGCCGCCTGCAGGTGCTCGACGAGATCGGACTGAGCTACCTGCGACTCGGCCAGCCCGCGACCACACTCTCGGGCGGCGAAGCGCAGCGCATCAAGATTGCCGCGCACCTTTCGTCCCAGAGCGGCGACCGCGTGCTGTACATCCTCGACGAGCCGACCACCGGCCTCCATTTCGACGACATCGCGAAGCTGCTCGCCGCGTTCCGCAAGCTGCTCCAGGCCGGACACAGCCTGCTCGTCATCGAGCACAACCTCGACGTCATCAAGACCGCCGACTGGGTGATCGATCTCGGTCCCGAGGGAGGGGCCGAAGGAGGTGAGATCATCGCCACCGGCACCCCCGAGCAGATCGTCCAGGCGCCCGCCTCGCATACAGGACGCTACTTGCGCGAGGTCCTTGCCGTCGGGCGCGCCAACGCTTATGGCAGCGCACGCAATTGATCGTCTACCTTCCCATCCGTAGGCACCGAATACAGTCGCCGCAAGGTGGCCCCCGGGCAGCAACAGGCCGCCCGCGAGGACAAGAAATGCCGCAAGACGGCCTCGTCGCCGCCGAAGGCCGCCCGCGAGGACGATAATGAACTACACAATTTTCTGCACACTGCTTGCGGCCATCGCTCTTCCGGCCGCGGCGGCCGCCCAGCCAGCACGGTTCGACGACGTGGTGAGGAACCTGCGCCATCCGGAGCCGAAGGTCCGGCTGGCCGCCGTGCGGCTGCTGCGCGAGGCGAAGTATCCGGAAGCGATCATGCCGATCTCGCAGCTCGTTCTGGATCCGATCGATCAGGTGCAGCTCGAAGCCATCGCTGCCGAGCTCTCGTTCTATCTCGTCGAGGACGTGCCGGCGCGCCGCCGCCTCAGCTTCCTGGTGGAAGTGCGTTCGCGCGGAAGCGCGCCGACGGCCTTCGATCTCGGCCCGCTCGCGGTCTGGCCTCGTCGGCCCCCCGACGAGCTCGTGTCGGCGCTCCTGAAGGCGGTCGACGACGAGAACGGGCGGGTGCGGCTGGAAGCCATCTATGCGGCGGGAACGGTGGCGCGGGCACCCCTGTCCGAAGAGGCCCAGCAGCTCCTGGTCAAGGCCCTCGACCACTACGATCCTGCGGTGCGCGAAGGGGCCGCCCGCGCTGCGGGTCGTCACGGGGTCACGGCGGCCGCCGATACCCTCATCACCAAGACGATGAACGATTCGCAGGCGCCGGTGCGGTACGCGGCGATGCGGTCGCTCGGCATGCTGCGCGAGGAACGCGCCATCAACGCGCTTGCCGAGCAGCTGAAATTCTACGGGCGGGGCGAGGGGGCGTGGTCAGCGCTCGATGGCCTGGCTCGCATCGCGCACTCGTCGAGCGCGCCGATCTTCCTCGAGCGCATCAACGACAAGGATCCGTACCTGAGGCGCGCCGCGGCTGAAGGCCTCGCGAGAATCGGGGACAAGTCGGCGACCACTGCGATCGACATCGGCGCCGGGAACGAAACGTCCGACATGGCGCGGGCGGCGATGACGTTTGCGATGCAGAAGCTCGGCCGCAACTACATCCCGCGGCTGGTCGAGTTCCTCGACGAGCCAAAGCTCACCCTGCAGGTGCAGGACTATTTCCTCGAGCTCGGCGAAATGGCAGAGAAGGAGCTGCTTCCCAGCCTGCAGGAGTCGGACGAGGCGATTCGCGCGGCGGTCGTCGACGTGCTCGGCGAGATCGGCGGCGACCTGTCGCTCACCGCGCTGCAGAAGATGACGGACCGCGACAAGCGCGACAAGGACGTCGCCGATTCGGTGGCGCGCGCGATCGAACGCATCAAGATCCGCCG
>JBOGIX010000116.1:0-5377 GCA_050744685.1 Vicinamibacterales bacterium
CGTTACCAGGCCCGATGTGCCGCCCTCGTCGCCGCCGGCGAGGAGCCCCGAGCCGGCGCCCGCTGCCGCGGCCGAAGAAGGCGTACGCGAGCTCGTGCGCCGTTACGAGCAGGCGCTCGAGTCACGCAGCATCGAGGCGCTCAAGAAATTGTGGCCCTCGTTGTCCGGCGCGCAGGAAGACGCCGTGCGCAACGAATTCCTTCACGCGCGCCGCATCGACGTAGACGTGACGATTACCGACGTCTCCGTTTCGGGCGCAACTGCCACGGCCACGTTCGTCCGGCGCTACCGGCTGTCAACGGTCGACGGCCAGCAGCTGCTCCGCAGCAGCCGCACCACGTTGTCGGCGCGGCGCGCCGGATCGGACTGGGTGATCGACCGGATGAGGTTCGAGGCGATTCAATGATGTCCAGGCCTGCATCGTCAATCGTCGCGCTGACGGCCCTGCTGCTGCTCGCAAGCAGCACCCGCTCGTACGCGCAGGAACGCCCGTCCACGCTGTCAACGCTCTTCGAGGACATCTTCGGTCCCCGCGGACTCGTGCTGAACAGCGATGATGTGCAGCTGGACGGGACGAACCATGCGGCGCACTTCAACAGCGCGTTCCAGTCGGAGTTCCGGCTGATGAACGTCGCGCTCACCAGCCAGCTCGCCACCGTGCCGCTGCCCTCGCCGGCGTCGGGCTTCACATACCACTTCGATCCCGCCACGGGGACGTTCGTGCGCTCGACGCGCAGCTTCGGACCGATCCTGACGGATCGCGGCGAGACGATCGGCCGCGGCCGGATCGCGTTCGGCTACACCTATCAGTTCTTTTCCTACGATCATCTCGACGGCGTGTCGCTGACGGCCGTGCCCGCGATCTTCAGGCACGATGACGCCGACGCCGGGGGCGGGCGCAGGGATGTCGTGGCCACGACGAATACCGTCGAGGCGACGGTCACGCAGCTCAGTGGCGCCCTCACCTACGGCGTGAGCGATCGCGTCGACGTGTCGCTGGCCGTGCCGGTCGTGCGTACGAGGCTCGCGCTGCTCTCCAACGCGACCATCCACCGGATAGGCACGGGAAACAACCTCGGGGTCCACTACTTCCGCGATCCGGACGCGATGAACGGCTACGGTTCGACGCGCCAGTACTTCGCGGAGGGCTCGGCGGCCGGCGTGGGCGACCTGCTGGCGCGGGGAAAGGCGACGCTGCTGCGCGAGGGCCCGCGGGCGCTCGCGATCGGCATCGATCTGCGACTGCCCACCGGCGACGAGCAGAACCTGCTCGGATCGGGCGCTGCCGGCCTCCGACCTTTCGCCGCGTTCTCCGCGTCGCTCGGGCCGCTGGCGCCACACGCCAATGTGGCGTATCAATGGAACGGCAAGAGCGTCCTCGCCGGTGCGGCGGATGCGCAGGCGCCGACGACGGCAGGCGCCGACGGCGCCAAGAGTGATCTGCCCGATCAGTTCAGCTTCGCGGTTGGCGCCGACGTCCTGGTCGCGAGGCGGCTGAGCGTGGTCTTCGACGTGTTCGGTCACCGCGTCATCGACTCGCCGCGTCTCGTCTCGAAGATCTCCACGCTGAACGGCGTGGCCGGCAGTGTCACGCTCTCCGACATCACGTTCAACACCGAGTCGTACTGGACGTCGGCCGGCGGCTTCGGCTTGAAGGGGAACATCGCGGCGCGGATGCTCGTGACGTTCAACCTGCGCTTCGCGATCTCCGAGGGCGGCCTGACCGATCGACTTTCCCCGCTGCTCGGCGTCGAGTGGGCATTTTGAGTCCTCGCGGGCGGCCTGCTTGTGACCAGGGGGCCATCTTGCGGCGGTTCTCCCTGGCGCGGGCGGCCTGCTCGTGGACAGGGGGGCCAACTTGCGGTGGTTCTCCCTGGCGCGGGCGGCGTCCTCGAGGCGGCGAGGTTCACCGAACAAATGATTTGAGCGCCCGGAACGCCTCGAGCATCTCCGCGTGGCTGAAGTTCGCGTTCCTGCCGCTCGGGTTCGGCAGGACGAAGACGTGCGCGCCGTGGACGGTCTCGGGACGGCGGCCGAGCACCGATTCGGGCGCCGCGGTCAATCGCGCGGCGGACCGGCGCGGCGCTCCGCTCAGCATCGGCAGGAGCGCGCGATACAGCGTGACCCCGACGAGCGCGACGGTCCCCGGCTTGTATCGCGCAATCTTCCGCTCGAGGATCTTCCACCCGGCCGCGTACTCGGCCGGCTTCAAGTCGTTGATCCCCGGCGTCGGGCGGGCCACCAGATTGGTGATGCCGAGCCCCCATTCGGGAAGCCGATCGTCGCTCTCGAAGGTGATCGGTTCCGGCACGATGCCGGATTCGGTGAGGAGCTTCCAGAACCGGTTCGAAAAACCGGCGAAGTGGTGTCCCGTTATCGCCGAACGTACGCCCGGATTGATGCCGACGAACAACACCCGCAGCCCGGGCGCGATGCGATCGCGCAGCCGGAGGGAGGACCAACTGGTGGATTTCCCGATGCCATGAATGCTCATGAATGCCATGAATGCCCATGAATGTCGGGAGTCCGGGGTTCACCCGAAGCAACTAGCGTATAGCCTGGATCGGGCCACAGGATCGAAAATGGACAAGGCCGGCACAAGCCGTCCGGCCGTACAGGTTCCTGGCATTCATGGGCATTCATGGGCATTCATGGCATTCAAGGCATTGAGCGGAGCACCGTGATGAACTGGCTGGTGAAAGAAGAACCCACGCACTACAGCTTCCACGACCTCGCGCGCGACAAGAACACCTCGTGGACCGGGGTCAAGAACCCGCTCGCGCAGAAGCACCTGCGATCGATACGCAAGGGCGATCGCATCTTCTTCTATCACACGGGTGACCAGAAGGCGGTCGTCGGCATCGCCAAGGCGGTTGGCGACGCGTATCCCGATCCGGGGGACGCGGCCGGGAAGTTGTACGCCGTCGACGTCGCGCCGGTGAAGGCACTCAAAGCGCCGGTCACGCTGGCCGCCATCAAGGCGGACAAGTGGTTCGCGTCGTTCCCGCTGGTGCGGATGTCGCGCCTGTCGGTCATGCCGGTGTCGGACGCGGAGTGGGAGCGCATCGAGCAGATGGCCGGCCGCGGGTGACCCGGCGGCGCGCTACCAGCCCACGGGCTTGGCGCGGTTCTGCTCGTCGAGCCACGCTTTCAGCGGCGCAAAGTAATCGGCCATCGCCGAGGCGTCGAGCCGGCGCTCGCCGGTGAGCGCTTCGAGCGCATCGGGCCAGGGCCGCGATGCTCCCATCTTCATCATCGCGTCGAGCTTCTGCCCCGCTTCCCTGCTGCCGTAGATCGAACAGCGATGCAGCGGCGTCGTGCAGCCGGTGGCCTTCGCCAGCGCGCGGTGGAACTGGAACTGCAGGATCTGCGCGAGGAAGTAGCGCGCGTAGGGCGTGTTCGCCGGCACGTGATACTTCGCGCCCGGGTCGAAGAACTCCTCGCCGCGCGGCTTGACTGCCGCCACACCTTGATACTTCAGCTTCAGGTCCCACCACGAGTTGTTGTAGTCGGACGGCGCGGTCTTGCCGGAGAACACCTGCCACCGCCAGGCGTCGACCACCATGCCGAACGGCAGGAACGCCAGCCGCTCGAGCGCCGAGCGCAGCAGCAGCGCGGTGTCTGCCGAGGCGTCCGGCGCCTTGTCGAGCAGGCCGATCTTGACGAGATATTCCGGCGTGACCGACAGCGCCAGCGTGTCGCCGAGCGCCTCGTGGAAACCGTCGTTGGCGCTGTCGCGCAGGATCACCGGGAGGCCGTTGTAGGCGCGCTGATAGAAGTTGTGCCCGAGCTCGTGATGGATGGTGACGAAGTCCTCGTCGGTGATGTCGATGCACATCTTGATGCGCAGGTCTTCGACGAAGTCGACGTTCCACGCGCTCGCGTGACACACGACCTCGCGGTCGCGGGGTTTGACGAACAACGACCGCTCCCAGAACGTCTTCGGCAGGGCTTCGAAGCCGAGCGAGGTGAAGAAGCGCTCGCCGATGCGCACCATGCCGATCGGGTCGAGCTTGCGCGCCTTCAGGCGATCGGTCAGCGCGTAGGTCGGCGCCATCTTCGGCGGCGCCACGAGCGGATACACGTTGGACCAGTCCTGCTGCCAGATGTTGCCGAGCAGGTGCGCCGGAATCGGGCCCTTCTCGGGAACGGCGGCCCCGTACTTCTCGCGCAGACGCGCACGCACATACGCGTGCAGCGAAACGTAGAGCGGCTGCAGCTGCTGCCACACGCGGTCGATCTCGGCGGCAAATGCATCCGCGGGCATGTCGTACTTGCCGCGCCACATGGCCCCTGTATCCGCATAGCCCAGCGCCGCGGCGCCCTTGTTGGAGAGCTCGACGAACCGCGCGTATTCGTCGCGCATGGAGGCGGCGGCCCCGTGCCAGCCGTTCCACACCTCCAGCAGCCGCGCCGGCTCGCGGTTCTCCGCCAGCACCTCGGTGATCTTCTCGACGTCGAGGCAGTCGTCTGACGAACCTCCGGGGCAATACTTGGCCCGCCCGTACGCCCCTTCCATCTGCGCCACCAGCCGCGTCAGCTCCTCAGCTTCCTTCGGATCCGGCGGCGCCGACATCGTCAGGGAGTTCCTGAGCACGTACAGCTGCCGCTTCTCCACGTCGGACAGCGGCAGCCCCTCGAACCGCGCCGCTTCTTTCGCATACTTCGTGGACGCGTTCACGAGCAGCTCGTTCGCGTCCGCGGCCATGCGTTCCGTGTCGACGGTGATGTAGGTGGACTGCGTCCACCCGGCACGGCTCGATGCGTTGCCGAGCCGCAGCAGCTCGCGGTTGGCGTCCTCGAGAAACGCCTGCGCCTCCTGCACGGTGGGCTGCGCTGACTGCTGGCCGTACAGGACGACGACGGAGGCAGCAACCGTGGTCGCGAGAAATACACCAGGCAAAACAGAAGTGCGCATGCGGCGATCTTAGATCCGGGCGGGCTTCAACTCCCAACTTCCAACTCCCAATTCCCAAGGCGCGTGGCCCGAACGCGTTGGGTAGAAAGGCGCGGTTCCACCCTCGTTGGACCGACTTCCGCCCAGCTCTCTCGAGTCACGCGCCTTGGGAGTTGGAAGTTGGGAGGTACGTAGTTACCGGGTCTGTTCGTACCCGAGCTGACGGCTGCGCGCTGCGCGGCACGAAGCTGCGAAAGCACGAAGCGACGAAGGAGATGTGCATCTGACTGAGGGCAAAAGGACACGCGCCACCGGCTGGCCCTTCGGGCTGCGCGACGACGATACGACGACGCGACGGCAGGAGAGCTGGGGCCCATCGCCAGGTCCCGCGGGTGGCGCCGCCGCGCGTCGCGCGGGGGGACAGCGCGAACGGCCGTGATTACACGCCGATCGCTTCCGTTCACGCGGCGTGTGATCGGC
>JBOGIX010000117.1:0-4994 GCA_050744685.1 Vicinamibacterales bacterium
CCCGCCGAGCAGCTGAAACATTTCACCCTGCCTGAAGACTATCGCCTGGAACTGGTGCTCGCCGATCCCGACATCGACGAGCCGACCGCGATCGCCTTCGACGGCAACGGGCGCATGTTCGTCCTCGAGGATCGCGGTTACATGCAGGACGCCGACGCCACCGGCGAGCTCGATCCCGTCGGGCGCATCTCCATGCACGAGGATCGCGACAACGACGGCGTCTACGAACGCCACTCCGTGTTCGTCGACAAGCTCGTGTTCCCCCGCTTCGTCATGCCGTTCGGCGCCAACAGCGTGCTGACGATGGAATCCAATGCGGATGAAGTGTGGAAGTTCACCGACACGAACAAGGACGGCGTGGCCGACAAGAAGGAGCTCTTCACCTCGGGATTCGGCCGCTCCGGCAACGTCGAGCACCAGCAGGCGTTCCTGATGTGGGGCATGGACAACTGGCTGTACAGCACGGTCAACGCCTTCCGCGTGCGCCGGACGCCGAAGGGCGTCCTTCGCGAACCCACCGGCCCGAACGGCGCACAGTGGGGTGCCACCCAGGACAACGAGGGCAAGCTGTGGTTCCAGGGAGGCGCGAGCGGGCTGCCGTCCTACTTCCAGTTCCCCATCCACTACGGCAGCTTCCCGGTGCCGGCCGATCAGCAGTTCGAGACGGACTTCGCGATCCCGTGGGGCGCGCCGGTCAGGGTTGCGGACATGCAGGGGGGCATGGGCGCGGTCCGCATGCCCGACGGCTCGCTCAACCGCGTTACCGGCGCCGCCGGCAACGACATCGTCCGGGCCCATCGTCTTCCCGCCGATCTGCAGGGCGACCTCCTCTACGGCGAGCCCATCGCGCGGGTTGTCCGGCGCGTGAAGCCGATGGTGAACGAGGGGATCACGCAGCTGCGGAACGCCTATCTCTACAACGAGTTCATCAAGTCCACCGACCCGCTGTTCCGCCCGGTCGACATGACGACGGCGCCCGACGGGACGGTGTACATCACGGACATGTACCGCGGCATCATCCAGCAGGCCACCTGGTCGGGCCCCGGGACGTACCTCCGCAAACGCATCGAGCAGTACGGGCTCGACAAGATCCACAGCCATGGGCGTATCTGGCGGTTGAAACATGTCGCCATGGAGCGGGATCGCACCGTGCCGCGGATGCTGGACGAAACGCCCGCGCAACTGGTGCGGCATCTCGGGCATGCCAACGGGTGGTGGCGCGATACCGCGCAGCAGCTGCTCGTGCTGAAGCAGGACAAGTCGGTGGTGCCGGCGCTGCAGCAGCTGGTGAAGACGTCGCCCAACCTGCTGGCGCGCTTCCATGCCCTCTGGACGCTCGAGGGGCTCGGCGCGCTCGACGCGGCGCTCGTGCGGACGGTCATCGCTGATCCCGACCCGCGCATGCGGATTCAGGCGGTGCGCGCGAGTGAATCGCTCTACAAGGCGGGCGATCGCTCGTTTGCAGACGACTACCGCCGGTTGACGAAGGACCCGGACACGAACGTCGTGATCCAGGCGCTGCTCACGCTGAGCGTCTCGCGCGTGCCGGACCTGGCGGAAATGGTGAAGGGTACGCTTGCCGCACACAGCGCGCGCGGCGTGCAACTCGTCGGCGCGCAGCTGCAGCAGAATGCGGCGAACATGACCTACGGATCGCCGCGCGGCGGCCGCGGCGGCCCGCCGCCCTTCAGCGCCGGCGAGCTCGAAACGATGAAGCGGGGCGACACGATCTACAAGGAGCTCTGCTTCAGCTGTCACGGAGACGATGGCCGCGGTGCGCCAATGCCCGGCACGACCGACGGCTCGCTGATGGGCCCGTCGCTCGCGGGATCGATCCGCGCGCAGGGGCACAGGGACTACGTCATCAAGACGCTGCTGCACGGGTTGACCGGGCCGGTGGATGGCAAAACGTATTCGACCGGCGTCATGGCGCCGATGGGCACGAACGCCGACGAGTGGGTCGCCGCCGTCGGGTCGTACGTGCGGAATGCCTTTGGAAACGTGGGCTCGTTCATCACGCCGGCCGACGTCGCACGCGTGCGTGCGGCGGCGCCGCGTACGTCGTTGTGGACCGTCGAGGAGCTGCTCGCGTCCCTGCCGCAGCCGTTGCCCGTGCAGCCCGCGTGGAAGGCGAGCGCGAGCCACAACGGAGAGGCGGCGCAGGGCGCCTTCAACTTCCGCGGCTGGACGTCGGGTGCGCCGCAGGAGCCGGGCATGTGGTTCAGCGTGGAGCTGCCCGAGCTCACCACGCTGACCGAGATCGAGTTCGTCTCCGCAGCCGGAGGCTTCGGCCGGGGCCGCGGCCGCGGCGGGCGGGGGGGCTTCAACGCCGGTGGGGCCTACCCGCGCGGCTACAAGGTGGAGGTCTCGGCCGACGGCGCGGCCTGGACAACTGTCGCGGAGGGCAAGGGCACCGGTCAGACGACCCTGATTGCCTTCGAGCCGGTGCAGGCGAAGCTCATTCGCCTCACGCAGACGGAGACAGTCGAGAACGCGCCTGTCTGGTCGATTCAACGCCTGCGGCTCCACGAGGCGCGAGGGAGAACGACCCCTTAAGCGAAGTCGAACGCCTCGGCATCGTCATGAAGATCAACAGGAGAAAGGGAGCAGGGGAGCTCAAGGGAGGTTTTTGGGGTTTACTGAAAAACAAAACTCCCCTGACCTCCCGTGCTCACCTGCTCCTGTGGATCTTGCGGCAACGCGGAGCTCCTGCGCTAAGCTGAAGCCGTGCCCTACTACCTCGGTCTCGATTCGAGCACTCAGAGCGTCACCGCGATCGTGATCGACAGCGACGCGCGCCGCGTCGTGTTCGAGACGTCGGTGCAGTTCGATCGCGATTTTCCGCAGTACGGCACCACGCACGGCGTGCTGCCGCGCACGGCGCCGGCGGTTGCGGCGTCGTCGCCCGTCATGTGGGCCGACGCGCTGGACGGGATGATGCGGCGTATCGCGTCAAGCGGCCTGGATTTGAGCAGGCTCGCCGCGATCTCGGGGTCGGCGCAGCAGCACGGCAGCGTCTACCTGAAGGCGGCGGCGCGGTCGGCCCTCGGCGCGTTCGATCCTGCCGGCGCCCTGGCCGGCCAGCTCGCGCCGCTGCTGTCGCGCACGGTGTCGCCCATCTGGATGGACTCGAGCACGACCGCGGAGTGCGACGAGATCACCGCCGCTGTCGGCGGCGCGGAGCGCCTCAGCCGGCACACCGGGTCGCGGGCGTTCGAGCGCTTCACCGGGCCGCAGATTCGCCGGTTCTTCAAGCAGCATCCGGCCGAGTACGGCATCACCGACCGCATTCATCTGGTGAGCTCGTATCTCGCCTCGCTGCTCGTCGGCGCGCACGCGCCGGTCGATCCGGGCGACGGCTCCGGCATGAACCTGATGGATCTCGCCACGGGCGACTGGTGGGCGCCGGCGGTGGCGGCCACGGCTGCCGATCTTGTGTCGAAGCTGCCGGACGTGCGCCCCTCGGTTTCGATTGCCGGCATGCTCTCGCCGTACTGGCAGCGCCGCTACGGCCTGCCCCCGGCGCGCATCGTCACATGGTCCGGCGACAATCCCTGCAGCCTGATTGGCACCGGCCTCGTCCGCGAGGGCCGCATGGCGATCTCGCTTGGCACGAGCGACGTGATCTTCGGCCTGATGAACGAGCCGCGCGTCGATCCCACCGGCACCGGGCACGTCTTCGGCGCGCCGACGGGCGCGTTCATGGGGCTGACCGTGTTCAAGAACGGATCGCTCGCGCGCGAACGCGTGCGCGATGCCTTCGGCATGTCGTGGGGCGAGTTTTCACACGCGCTCGAGGCCACGCCCCCCGGCAACGAATCGCGCATCTTCCTGCCGTGGTACGAACCGGAGATCACGCCCGCGGTGATGACGCCGGGCGTGCGCCGCTACGGCCTCGACGAGAACGACCGGTCCGGACACGTGCGTGGAGTCATCGAGTCGCAGATGATGTCGATCGCGCGGCACTCACGGTGGATGGGGGTGAGCGTCGACACGATCTACGCGACCGGCGGCGCCGCAGCGAACGTCCAGATCCTGCAGGTGATGGCCGACGTGTTCGGCGCGGACGTGTATCAGCTCGAGGTTGGCAATTCGGCGGCCCTCGGCGCGGCCATCCGCGCGCACCATGGCGACCGCGCCGCGTCAGGCCATCCCCTTGGCTGGGACGACGCGATTGCCGGCCTGGTGGAACCGAAAGCGGCGAGCCGGCTGAAACCGCGGCGGGAGACGCAGGGCATTTACGAGAAGCTGATGGTGCGCCACGCCCAGTGCGAGACCGAAGCGCTCGGCGCGCCTATCTGACGCCGAGCAGCACTTCCATCGTCAGCTGATCGAGCTTCTCGTAGGCGAGCCCTTTCGAGGCGATCTCCACGCGGTCCAGGGACTTTCCGAGCAGCTGCTGGTGATTCCCCGCCGAGTACTTCGTGAAAGGCGCATCGCCGGCCGAGGCGGCCTTCACGAGCGCCTGGATCTCGGCGTCCGCGTTCCAGCGTTCGCCCCGCTCCTTCAGGATGAGATACGTGCGCATGCAGCCGCGCGCGAAATCCTTCACGCCCTCGTAGTCCTCGGTGCGGTAGGCGTGCGCGTCGAAGTGGCGCGGCCCGTCGTAGCCGACATCCTCGAGGAACTTCACGAGGAAGAACGCCGACTTGATGTTGGCGGCGCCGAAGCGGAAATCCTGATCGTAGCGGCCGGGCGCCTGATCGTTCAGGTCGATGTGAAAGAGCCTGCCCGCTTCCCACGCCTGGGCGACGGCGTGCAGGAAGTTGAGGCCGGCCATCTGCTCGTGGGCCACTTCCGGGTTCACGCCCACCATCTCCGGGTGATCGAGCGTCGGGATGAATCCGAGATAGGCGCCGGTCGAGGCCATGTAGATGTCGCCACGCGGCTCGTTCGGCTTCGATTCCATCGCGAAACGGTAGCCGTACTTCTTGTCGAGGGAGTACTCACAGAGATAGTTGACCGCGTCGCGCAGACGCTTGACCGCTTCGTCC
>JBOGIX010000118.1:0-7667 GCA_050744685.1 Vicinamibacterales bacterium
GCTGGATGCGGCGCGTGACATCAGCGATCACGCGGTGACCGAGGCGGGCCGCACGGTGCCGCTGACCGGCGCGATCGAATTTCGCGACCTCGTCTTTGCCTATCCCGGCACCGAACGGCGCGTGCTCGATCGCGTGTCGCTGCGGATCGAAGCCGGGCAGACAGTGGCGCTCGTCGGCGCCACAGGTTCCGGAAAGTCAACGCTGATCAGCCTGCTGCCGCGGCTGCACGAACCGCCGCCGGGCACCGTGTTCATCGACGGCGTCGATGTCCGGGAGATTCCGCTCGACCGTCTTCGTGCGGCGATCGGGTTCGTGCCGCAAGAGCCGTTTCTCTTCTCGGACAGCATTGGCGAGAACGTGGCCCTCGGCGGCTTTCGTCAATCAGGTGATGCCGCCAGCCGGCCAACCGGTGCCGGTGGGCCGTCTCCTGCCCGCCCCGAACCGCTCACCGCGGCGGGAGAGGACGCCGTGCGCCAGCGCATGCAGGAGGCGGCAGCGATCGCACGGCTCGACAAGGACGTGCAGTCGTTCGCCCACGCATACGACACGGTCGTCGGCGAACGCGGCATCACCCTGTCGGGCGGCCAGAAACAGCGCACCGCTCTCGCGCGCGCGGTGATGCTCAACCCCCGCATCCTCATCCTGGACGATGCCCTGTCGGCGGTGGATACCTACACCGAGGAAGAGATCCTGGAGCGGCTGCGGACGTTCGTGCAACGACGCACGTCCCTCATCGTGTCGCACCGCGTCTCGACCGTCCGGCACGCCGACGTCATCGTGGTGCTGGACAACAGCCGCATCGTCGAGCAGGGCACCCACGACGCGCTCGTCCGCCACGGCGGCCTCTACGCGGAACTGCACCGCAGGCAACTGCTGCAGGAGGAGCTGGCCGCTAGCTGATGCTTGAAATGCCAAGAATGCCAGGAATGCCAAGAATGCCAAGAATGTTCGGAACGCCCAGAAGGGGCGAAATGCCGGGTATCTTTGGACGTCAGCTGAAGGTGGGTATCGCGGGTCACACCCGGGGCGCGGCAGCGACGCTTAACGAACCGTCGCTGCCATTCCCGGGATTGGCTCACATTCCTGGTTCTGTGGTTCGGCAATGTCCGCCCTTCTGCGATTCATGGCATTCCTGAGCATTCTTGGCATTCCAGAGATCGATTAAGTGTCCATCCACGACGACGAAATACTCGGCAAGGCGTACGACAGCGTGCTCATGCGGCGGCTGCTGCGGTACTTGCGGCCGTACAAGTCGAGTGTTGCGCTCGCGCTGGGGGCGATCATCGGGGCCTCGGTGCTGCAGCTGGCGCAGCCCTACCTGATGAAGATTGCCATCGACCGGCACATCGCGACCGGCGACATGGCCGGACTGGACGGAATCGCCGCGCTGTTCCTCGGCATCCTGGTTGGATCGTTCGCGCTCGAGTTCCTGCAGACGTGGACGCTGCAGATGACCGGCCAGAAGATCATGTACGACCTGCGCATGCAGATTTACGGGCACCTGCAGCGGCTCGACGTGCAGTTCTACGACCGGAATCCCGTCGGACGGCTGATGACGCGCGTCACGAGCGACGTCGACGTGCTGAACGACATGTTTACGGCCGGCGTGGTGTCGGTGTTCGGCGACATCTTCATGCTGGCCGGGATCATGATCGTGCTCGTGCTGATGGACTGGCGGCTGGCATTGGTCGCCTTCTCGGTGCTGCCGCTCATCGTCTTCGTCACGCAGTGGTTCCGCCGGAACGCGCGCGAGTCGTATCGCACGGTGCGGCTGTGGATCGCGCGCATCAATGCATTTCTGCAGGAACACATCACGGGCATGTCCACCGTGCAGCTGTTCCGGCAGGAACATCGCACGTTCCGGCGCTTCGACGAGATCAACCGGAAGCACCGGGATGCCAACGTGCAGTCGATCTTCTACTACGCGGTGTTCTACCCGGCGATCGAAGTCATCGGCGCCCTGGCCTCGGCGCTGATCATCTGGTATGGCGGCGGCTGGACCATGCAGGGCACGCTGACGCTGGGGTCGCTCGTCGCCTTCCTGCAGTATTCGCAGCGCTTCTTCCGGCCGATCAGCGACATGTCGGAAAAGTTCAACGTGCTGCAGGCGGCGATGGCTTCGTCCGAGCGGATCTTCAAGCTGCTCGACGAGCCGGCGGCCATTACCTCGCCTGCGGCGGCGCGGCGCCAGATCGCGGCAGCGCGGCGGTCCGGCGCCATTGTCTTCCAGAACGTGTCCTTCGGGTATCACCCCGACTCGCTCGTGCTCCGCAACGTGTCGTTCGAGGTGGAAGCTGGTGAGCGCGTCGGCATCGTCGGCGCGACCGGCGCCGGCAAGTCGACGTTGATCAACCTGCTGCTGCGGTTCTACGACGTGACCTCGGGACGGATCCTGGTCGACGGCGTGGACGTCCGGGAGATGGATCCGCGCGCGCTCCGCGAGAAGTTCAGCCTCGTCCTGCAGGACGTGCACCTGTTCTCGGGGACGGTGGCGGGAAACATCAGGCTCGGCAACCTGTCGATCTCGGACGAGCAGATTCGCCGGGCCACCGCCGCTGTCCACGCGGACGGCTTCGTCGAGCGGCTGCCGTTCGGATACCGGAACCCGGTCGCTGAGAGGGGCGCCACGCTGTCGGTCGGCCAGAAGCAGCTCTTGTCGTTCGCACGCGCGCTGGCGTTCGATCCGGCCATCCTGCTGCTGGACGAAGCGACGTCGAGCGTGGATACCGAGACCGAGCTGCTCATCCGCGACGCCCTCCACGTGCTGATGGCCGGCCGGACGACCCTGGCGATCGCCCACCGTCTGTCGACCATCCAGGACATGGACAAGATCCTGGTGCTCCACAAGGGCGAGCTGCGCGAGGCCGGGACTCACCAGGATCTGCTCGCCCGTCGCGGGATCTACTTCAAGCTGTACCAGCTGCAGTATCGCGACCAGGAAGTGATCCCCCGCGAACCGGAAGCCGTTCCTCCCCCGAATGCGGTCCGATAGGTCCGGTGGATGCCCGATGGACGCCCATACCCCGGGAGAGTACCGTTGGAGGCGTCACCTCGGTGACGGTGGAGAACGACGGATTCGGCGAGGCGGCCGGACCGATATCGAGCCGGATTGCCTTCCCAGATGGCTGGCGCCAGTCGCGACGCCGGGGACGGTGCTGCGCACGACCTGACCGGTGCGCGGCAGACCATCCTCCGCGGCGGCGCCGGCCTACTCCCCCCCGATCCTATCGGCACGCGATCAGCCAGACGTGCTTTCGCGCCGGTTGTTGCCGGCCCGACGGCGCCGCCGGCCGGTTGGCACCACCGATGTTTCAGAAAGGAGGCGCGACGAGGACCCCGGGGGACTACTGTCCAGACGCGGACGCGGACGCCGCTTGTGGCGTCGGTGACTGTTCCGCGGCGACCGGCCACGCGGGGGGCGGAGGCAGCTCCGCCTCCCGCTGGCGAAACAGCCGTTCCACCAGCTTCGGCGAGCTGTTCTGCGGGTTCCATCCCATGCGGAGCACCGTAATCAGCATCGGGCGGCGCCCGAGCTGCAGCGCTTCGTTGCAGCTCCAGAGATAGATGTCCAGGTGTCGGCCATGGACCTTGGGGCCGGTATCCATCACGGTATAGACGCCGTTATACCGCTCCCCGAGGCGGTCGACCCGGACGACTGAGCCGACCGGGAGAAGATCGGGGTCCGCCGCGGCGATGCCGGACCGCACGTTGACGCCCGAGGCGGTCGTGGTGCCCTTGCAGTAGGCCGTGGCAGTGAAGCGCAACCGCGCCCCTGGAGCGGGGGCAGCAGTCAGCTCGGTGTCCTCGGCCGGCTTTCGGAAGGCGTAGCGGGAATCGAGGACCGTCACCTCGTAGAGCCCTGCAAAGCAGACGGCGCCTACCAGAGTGACGAGGAACTTGCGCCCGGCGGATCGAGTGAGAAACATAGGCTCGTTTGGTCCCCCTGGGGCGCGTGGGGACCCCTTCACTGTAGCCGCCGGGAGTGCCGAGGTCAAATTTTTCGGCAACCATACTCCCCCGGGAGTTCCCGCGGAACTGCTTACATTTCGGGGCCTTGCAGTCGATGCAGGTGGCGGCGGTGTGCTGTGACCATCACGAGCGAGGCATAGTACGCGAACACCGCGAGTGTGATCGCGCCGACCGTTGAGCCGAGCGTGAAGGCGCCGAGCAGTGGTTTCAGCGTGACCGCGACACTGCGGAAGTCTGCCCAAGAGCGGTTTTCGAGCGAGGCGATCAGCGCTTCCAGCGTCCCCGGCGGAATCTGAACGCGGAGCACGGCGGCGCCGAACCACGTGGCGAGCGTGTAGTAGGGCACCAGGATCCACGGGAGATTCGAGTAGACGCCGAGCAGGACCGCAACCCGGTTCAGATTCAGCGCGAACGCGAACGCCAGGCCGAGCACGGTGTGCAGTCCCAGCAGCGGGGAGAACCCGAACAGCACGCCGAGCGCGTAGGCCGCCGCTGTCCGCCGCGGCGTGTCGTGCGTGTGCAGCAGGTGTTCGAGCCAGGGGGGGACGCGCGCAGGCACGGTTCAGCGGGCAGGCTTCAAGGTTCGGCTCACGGTTCGGTTCCAGCAGCAGGACGGCTCGCGGCGGGCCAACGCAGGATCATCGGATCGTCCCGAAGCTGTGAATCCATAATCGTAGCTTCAGGCGAGCCGGAGGAGTGCGTGGCTTCCGCCTTTCAGGCGGAAGAGCGGACTGCACGGCACTCTCAGAACTCAAAAGTGCCTGAAGCCGCCAGGGAGCGGCTCAGGTGCGCCGTTCCGGATCAGCACGAGGTCCGGCTCCGACGTCAGCTCCCCGATCTGGACCACCGGCACGCCGCCCGCGTGGCGGAGGGCGTTCCGGAACCGGCCCCGGCGCCTTGGATCCACCGTGAACAGCAATTCGTAGTCGTCCCCGCCTGCGGCCGCGGCATGGATGGGGTCCTGTTCGGCCGCCTCGAACCACTTCGAAGCAGTCGCGGGAATCGGCAGGAGTGAGGAGTCGATGCTGGCGCCGGTTCCGCTGGCCTGGGCGATCTGACGCACGGCGTCCGCGAGGCCGTCGCTCAGATCCATGCAGGCGGTCGCTGCCCGGGTCCTTCCGAGCACGGCGGCCAGCTTGAACCGCGGCTCGGGGCGGCGATACCGACGAACGCAATCGGCCATCCCGGCATCTTCGGGCAGCTGCGTACTCGAGGGGTTCGCCCGCAGCCATCCGAGCCCCGCTGCCGCCGCGCCGACGGCGCCTGTGACGTAGAGCGGCTGACCGGGCCGGCCGCCGCCTCGCGTCAGCACCTTGCGCGGCCGCACGGCGCCCACGACCGACACGTCGACGACGATGGGGCCTGGCGAGCGGGTGATGTTGCCGCCCGCGAGCGTGACGCGGGCCTCGCGTGCCAGCTCCTCGAAGCCGTCCAGCAGGCTCTCGACGTCGGCCACCGCCACGTGCGCGGGCAGCGCGAGCGACAGCAGGGCGAGCCGCGGCGTGCCTCCCATCGAAGCGACGTCGCTGACGTTCACTGCCAGGGCCTTGTAGCCGATGTCGTGAAACGAGCAAAAGCGCAGGTCGAAATGCACGCCCTCAACGAGGCCATCAGTTGTCAGCACCTCGAGCGCGCCGCGCTCCGGCACGGCCACTGCCGCATCGTCTCCGATGCCGACCGGGAGCAGGGCCGCGGGGGAGGGGAATCGTCTGCGGATGAGGGCGACTAGACCGCGCTCGCCGAGGGTGGCGATCGTGGCTGCCGCGTCAGCGGGCGTATTCAACGGCGCGCGTCTCGCGGATGACAGTCACCTTGATCTGTCCGGGGTATTCGAGCTCGTTCTCGATGCGGCGGGCGATGTCTTTCGAAAGCCAGACGGTCTCCTCGTCCGAGATGTTCTCGCTTTCGACGAGGATGCGAATCTCGCGCCCGGCCTGGAGGGCGAAGGCTTTCGACACTCCCTGGAACGAATCAGCGATGCCCTCGAGCTTCTCGAGGCGCTTGACGTAGGACTCCAGGATGTCGCGGCGGGCGCCGGGGCGGGCCGCGGAGATTGCGTCGGCGGACTGCACGATCATCGCTTCGACCGAGGGCCAGTCGATGTCCATGTGATGGGCCGCCACCGCCTGGAGCACCGGCTCCGACTCGCCGTGCTTGCGCAGCACGTCGAGGCCGAGCTCGAGATGGGTGCCCTGGAGGTCGCGGTCGATGGCCTTGCCGATGTCGTGCAGGAACGCCGCGCGCGTCGCCACGGCCGCGTTCAGGCCGAGCTCCTTCGCCATGATGCCGGCGAGGAACGCGACTTCCTTCGAGTGGTTCAGCACGTTCTGCCCGTAGCTCGTGCGGAACTTCAGTCGCCCCATGAGACGCAGCAGCTCGGGATGAAGGTCGTACAGCCCGAGCTCGAAGGCCGCCGCTTCCCCCTCGCGATGGACGGTCTCGGCCATCTCCGCCCTGACTTTCTCGACGACCTCCTCGATGCGCGCCGGATGAATGCGCCCGTCGGCGATCAGCCGTTCGATCGCCTGGCGCGCGACCTCGCGCCGGAATGGATCGAAGCTCGAGAGGATGATTGCGCCCGGCGTATCGTCGACGATCAGCTCGACGCCGGTGGCCGTTTCGAGGGCGCGGATATTCCGTCCCTCGCGGCCGATGATGCGCCCCTTCAGGTCGTCGCTCGGGAGGTCGACGACCGAGACGGTCGTCTCGATGGTGTGCTCGGCGGCGCTGCGCTGGATGGCGTCGGCGACGATCTGCTGGGCGCGCGTGGCGGCGGTTTCGCGCGCTTCCGCTTCGAGGCGCTTGACGAGATTGGCGGAATCACGCCGCGCCTGGGACTCCATCTGTTTCACCAGCAGCTCGCGCGCCTCGTCCGCGGTGAGGCCCGCTACGCGCTGCAGTTCCCGCTGGCGATCGGCGACGAGCTGTCCGGCCCTGGCGACGTCGGCGGCCGCGGCCCGTTCCCTGGCGGCGATCGCTTGTTCGCGGGCACGGAGATCCTGCTCGAGCCGGTCGGTTGCGGTCAGTCGATCCGCAAGCGTGCGCGTTTTGTCCGCGAGCCCCTGTTCGAGGGTCAGGATTTCGAGGCGGCGATCCCGCGCGACGCGGTCGGCCTCGGCCGCAATCTCGTGCGCCTTTTCCCGCGCCTCGATGGCCGCCTCCTTGCGCAGCGCCTCGGCATCGCGCTCCGCCTGGCGAATCAGATTTTCGGCGTTCCGGCGCGATTGGTCGAGGAGGCGCTCGAGGCCGTTGCGCGCTTCCTCGTTGGCGAGATCCGTGGCTTGCCTGCGGGCGTGGCCGGAGCGAAGGGCGAAGTAGAACGCGAAAGGAAGGATGACGATGCCGGCGACCAGGAGCACGTTCAGAGCCGTGCCAGTGAAGCCCATCGGATCCTCGTCGCAAAAAGCGAAACCCGACCGGCCGCGGTCGGGGTATCGGCTCGCATCAACTGAGAAGAAAGGGCCCCGCTTTGCCGTGTGGGGAGGTCGGATGAACCTGCTCAAAGCAGGTGGAACCGCTGCACAAGCCGCGCTTCAGGCTTCCTCTTACAGAGGCATGCACACCACGCGGCGTCGCGATTCTCTTATGGTGAAACGTTGGCTCAAACGAGCCTCCGAACCATCACGCGCAAAGCAGGGAACTCAATCTCCTGAGGAGGATTGTACTTCAGTCGAGCAGCGGCCGTCGAGCCGAGAGG
>JBOGIX010000119.1:0-4469 GCA_050744685.1 Vicinamibacterales bacterium
CTCCTGGACCGAACGCCCGCGGCGCGCGGCGGTCGTGATGCGGCGCTGCGTGGCGGCGCGCGGCCGTGGCCTGGGCGCTTCCAGGCTCGCGGCGCGGCCGATTTCGTTGGCGACGTCACGAAGCCCCGTTTCGGTCGTGTCCGTCAGCAGCGAGATGCCGGCGACGAGATTGCTCATCCGGCTGGTGAGCCGGTCGATCGACTTCTGCTGGCGGACGAACAGAAAGCCGGCGGCGAGCTGGAGCAGCCCGATGAGGGCAAATCCGATAATGAACGACAGGGTCACTGGCACGACTCCTTTGGATGCCTACATACGATCGCGCGGGCTGACGACGTCCAGGATGCGGATGCCGTAGTTGCCCGACACGATGACGACTTCCCCGCGCGCGACGAGGCGGTTGCTCACGAGAATCTCGACCGGGTCGTCCGGCGACCGTCCCAGATCGATGAGGGATCCCGGCCCGAGGCGGGTGAGCGATTTCAGCGGCAGCTCGGTACGCCCGAAGCGGACAACGAGCGGCAGATCGATGTCGAGAATCACGTCCAGCCGGTCGCCCGACGGCTGCGCCGCGGCCATCGGCGCGGGCGCCGCCACCGGTCGCGCCGCCGCCACGGGCTTCGAGACAGGCTGCTCGGAGGCGAGCTTCAGGTCGCCCCAGATGGTGACCGTCAGCGGCGCGGGCAGCTTGTCCGCGCCGATCGCATACACGGCCCACTCGTTGCCGGGTTCGAGCTCGGGCGCCGGCGCCAGCGCGCCGAGCGTCAGCGTCGCGCCGCGCGCGACCGGCTTCAGCGTGAGCGCGCCAAGCGCCTGACTGCAGAGTTCGCGAAACGTGTCGATTACCGCTTCGGCGGGTACTTGCTCGCCGAGCCCCATGATGAGGCCGGTGACCGCCGCGGCCGCCTCGGCGTGAAAGGCGACGGTGCAGCTGCCCGACGCGGTGCCGCCGACCAGCACTTCCGCTTGCCACTGCGCCCCGCCGGTCGGCGCGCCGCCGACGACCTCCGCCTGCGCATCGACCAGTGCGCCTACGACAATCGCGAGGTCCTCGGCGAGCGCAGCGCCGATTTCGCGGGTGAACGATCGGGTCATGCCGCCGTCTCCTGTATCTGCACGGGCCGATCGCCGGCCATCCTCTCAACCGTTATCCCGACGCCGGTGCCGTTGCTCGTCAGGTGCCCTTCGAACTGCGGCACCGCGGCCACCTGCACGGCCACCGGATCCGACACCGCATGGTTCAACCGGATCACGTCGCCCCGCCGCAGCGCCACCAGCTCGCGGGCCGACAGCGTCGTCTCGAGCAGGGCCGTGACCGGGAGCGGCACGCGCGCCAGGTTCGCGTGCAGCCAGGCCTCTTCCTGCGGCGTGGGCTCCCGCTGGCGGCGGTGCCAGCCCTGGGCGAAGTTCTCGCCCACCGCTTCGATCGCCGTGGCGGGAATGCACAGGTTGAGCATGCCGCGCACGTCGCCGATGCGGAGGTCGAACACGAGCAGGATCACGACCTCGTTGGGGCCGGTGACCTGCAGCATCTGCGGCCGCGTCTCGCGTCCCTGGATCCGGAACTGAACGTCGGCGATCGGTTTCCAGGTCTCGGTGAGGTTCTCGAGCAGCACCTTCATCACCGAGTCGATGACGTTCTGCTCGATCTCGGTCAGCGCGCGCTTTGGCGGCGCCGTCAGGCCATTGCCGCCGAGCAGCCGATCGACCATCGTGAACGCCAGCGCGGGGTTCAGCTCCAGCGCGCCGATGCCGTCGAGCGGGTGCAGCCCGATCGCGTAGAACGCGGTCGGATCGGGCAGCGACATCAGGAACTCGGAATACGCGAACTGCTCCACCGAGACGATGTTGACCTCGGTCATCGCGCGCAGGAACGCCGACAGCGACGTCGACACGTTGAGCGCGAAGCGATCGTGCAGGAAGTGCAGCGAGCGCAGCTGCTCCTTCGTCACACGATCCGGCCGCCTGAAGTTATAGGCGACCACGCCGCTCGACGTGGCTGAGATCGGCACCTCGTCTGCGCCGCCCGTACCGGCGGACGCGAGCAGCGCGTCGATCTCGTCCTGCGTGAGGATCTTGCTCACCGCGCCACCTCGTTGAGCCCGAGCGAGCCTCGAAGCGTCGCACGGAGGCGCGATACCGCGAGCGAGCGCAGCTGACAGACGCGTGATTCGCCGACGCCGATGACCTCGCCGATCTCGGCGAGCGTCAACTCTTCCTGGTAATACAGCGCAATGATGTGGCGCTCGCGCTCCGGCAGTTCCTGGATCGCCCGCGCGAGGTGTTCACGGAGCTCCTGCCGTTCGAGCTGCGCGACCGCCCCCTCTCCCGGATCGACGCACAGTTCCAGCAGCGAGCCGCCGTCGGCCGAAGGGCCTTCGAGCTGGCGGATGGATCCGACCTCGAGGCTGCGCAGCTGCTCGAGCGCGCGTTCGTACTCCTCCAGCGAGAGGTTCATCGCCTCGGCTATCTCCTCTTCGCGCGGTTCACGCCTGAGCTTCTGGCGGAGCGAGCCGATCGCGGTGTCCACCTCGCGGCGAAGCCGACGCAGCGAGCGCGGCGCCCAGTCGAGCTCGCGGAGCGAATCGAGCATCGCGCCGTGTACGCGGCGGCGCGCGAAGGCGTCGAACGGCACGCCGGTCGACGGCTTGTAGCGGGCGGCAGCGTCGATCAGGCCGAGCACGCCGACACTGACCAGATCGTTCATTTCGACCTGCGACGGCAGCCGCTGCACGAGGCGGTGGGCCATCGATTTCACCAGGCCCACATGCTCCAGGACGAGCCGATCGCGGTCGTCGTAGTCGGCCACTGCGGCAGCGGCGGTCGATCGCGGCGAGGCCTTCATGCGCACAGCGTCACCTCCGCCGGTTCTACCGTCGCGGCGGCGTTCCCGACCGCAAGCCGGAGCCCGCCAGTCGCCGGACCGAGGCCGGCGATGCGCGAGGCCAGGATCCGGAAGCACCGGCTGGCCGGCGACTGCGGCAGGTGATCGACAATCGCGCGCTGGACGACCACCGCCTCGCGCACGGCAGGATCCGCGGCGATGAAGCCGTAGTAGCGCAGGCGGCGGCCCAGGAACCGGCTGGCCGCGGTATCGAGCTGCCTGAAGGCGAGCGCGGCCTCGTCCCCGTCGCGCACCGCGTTCACCACGACGCCAATCTCCTTGCCCGGGGCGTTCGCCGACAGGATCTTCGCCGTCGCGTAAGCGTCCACCACCGCGCACGGCTCGAGCGAGGTGACGATCGCCACCCGCGCCGCCAGCGCCAGCATCTCCATGACGTTGTCCGAGATGCCCGAGGCCGTGTCGATCAGCAGGAAGTCGAGATCCGCGCGCAGCGCGTCGAGCGCGTCGTTCAGGCGCACGCGCTGCGCGCGCGTGAGCGCGGTGAGCGACTGCAGCCCGGAGCTGGCCGGCACGATCTGCACGCCGAGCGGACCGCGCAGCACGATATCGGCGAGCGTTTTCTCGCCCGCGAGCAGATGTCCCACGTGCGCTTCCGGCGTGAGCCCGAGCAGCACGTCGACATTGCCCAGGCCGAAGTCGGCGTCGAGGATGCCGACGCGGTGGCCGAGCCTGGCCAGCGCCACGGCGAGATTGACGACGACATTGGTCTTGCCAACGCCGCCCTTGCCGCTCGTGACGGCGATGACGGTGGCCCCGTCCGTTCCTTCAACCATCGATGTCTTCATGCGACAGCCCCGATGCGCGCATCCTCACCCATCACCCAGGCCGCCACCGCCGCCGGGGTCGCCCGCTGCAGATCGTCGGGCACGCTCTGTCCGGTGCCCAGGTAGGACAGTGGAATTCCGCTGTCGCGCACCACCCCGAGCAGCGGTGCGATGCCCTCGGCCTCGTCGAGCTTCGTCAGCACGACGCGCGACGGACGCGCGTCCTGAAAGCGCTCGAGCGTGCGCCGCGCGATCGACGGCGACGTGGCAGCCGGAATCACCAAATGCGTGCGCACGTCGCGGCGGTGCGCCAGCACGCGGAACATCTCGTGCGACGCCTCGTCTTTCGGCGACCGTCCCGCGGTATCGAGCAGCAGCGGACGGCGTGTTCCCGCCAGCGCGGCTTCGAGCTCCTGCGCCGAACGCGCGGCGGCAAACGGCGACCCCATGATCTCGGCGAACATGCGGAGTTGCTCGACCGCTCCGACGCGGAAACCATCGGCCGCGAGCAGTCCCAGCCGCTGGCCGTGCCGTGCCCGCTCCTGCGCCGCGATCTTCGCGATCGTCGTGGTCTTGCCTGCGCCGGGAGGGCCGACGAATACCTCGATCGGCGCAAACTCCTCGTCGGTCGCTGCCACGGGCGCAATCTGTTCGGCCAGCACGCGGCGAAGCGTTTCGTTCGTGACGGCGCGCCGGCGGCCGGGAGGAAGCCCTTCCGCCACCTCCCGCGCCAACGTCGCATCCATGCCGCTCGCCTGGAGGCGCGCCGCGATCTCCCGGCTGGCGCGGCTCTCGCCGCGTGC
>JBOGIX010000120.1:0-5108 GCA_050744685.1 Vicinamibacterales bacterium
GGCGGCGACACCGTGGTCGCGAGCACGCGGCGCTCGGCCGCGACGCCGACCAGCGCCGGCGCCACGTCGTCGAAATCAGCGGCCGCCCCCGTGACGCGGATGCCGGCGGCCGCGAGCGCGTCCTCGAACGCCTGCGCGAAGTACAGCGTGGGATTCACCACGGCAACCTGTCGCACGACAGTCCGGATGCGGTCGGCGGCCGCGTCGTCGGGTGATGCCGGCGCCAACGGCACGCTGCCCGTGATCTCCAGCATCGGACGATCGAGATGACGGCGGAAGTCGATCGTCTCCGGTGTGCCCGGCGCTCCCGTGAACGCGCGGTTCCAGACGCTGAGGCCGGTGCCGGCGGGGAACGTCAGCACCGCGGGATCGCCGGCCGCGGCGCCCGGCAGCACCACCAGCGAGGCCACGTTCTCGTTGAACTGCAGTGCACCGACTGGTGCGGCGTAGCCGTATTGCAGGTAGTCCCAGGCCCATCCGCCGCCGAGGCCTTCGTCGTCGAACAGCTGGTCGTCCCCGATGACCCGGCCCTCGATCTCGTGGATGCCGAGTGCCTGAAGGGTGGCGCACCACTCCGCAAACACGGCTGCGCCGCGTCCCTCCCGGGTATTGATCGTCGGATCGCCGCCGCCCCGGACGATCAGATCGCCGCGCAGCACTCCCGCCTCGATCGAGCCCGATGTCTCGAGCGTGGTGGTGAAGCGCCGATCCCACCCAAGCGCCTCTGCGGCGACGGCAAGCGTCACGATCTTCATGTTCGATGCGGGCACCATCATCTTGCCCGGGTTGAGCGCATACAGCAGCTCGCCCGAATCGAGCGATCGGATGGACACGGCCCACTGCGCGTGGGCCATGATGTCCGCGCCGAATACCGCGGCGAGATCCTGTTGAAGGCGCAGGGTTGCCGCGTCGGGCCGGCTCGCGGAGGTCGTTGGAGCGGCCGCGGCGGCCGGCGCTGATGGCGGCGGCGGAGGATGTGCAGGCGGGTTCGAGGCGCACCCCGCCAGGAGCGTCAGCACGAGCGCCCCGGCGAGGCCTGATCGAATTATTTGAGCTCCTGCAGGGCCTTCGTGACGCCGTCGAGGGCGGTCGCCTCGAGCTTGGCCGCGCCCGCCTCGCCTGCGCGCGCGGCAAGGACGTCCGAACCGGACTTGGTGAAACTGACCTTTTCTTCCTTCTTGCCTTCGTCGAACTTGATGGTGACGGTGAGCTCCGGTGTCGCCAGCGCCTTCGCGGCGGTTGCGGCATCGACGAAGCCCGTCGCACGAAGGCCCGTGACCGCCGACATCAGCGCGTCGAACGACGCCTGATCGAGCTCGCGGGCCTGCGGCGACAGCTGCCGCCATTTCTCTTCGTCCTGCCCCTCCTTGTTCTTCGACTTCGTCTTTTCGAAGGCGTGGGTCTGCCCGGCACGGACGATCTCCAGCCGCGTCGCATTGAACGATCGCGCGTCGAAGAGATCCTTCTGCCGGTAGTCGGACGGATCCTTCTTCAGGTCGTCGAGCGCCGACGACTCGATCGTGAATACCACGGGACGCGACAGGTCTCTCGCGTAGACCGCCCCTTCGCCGGCCGGAGCGCCAATGGCCAGCGTTGCCTGTGACGATCCCGTGCCCATCCGAACGGTTGCCACCGGCTTGTCGAGGCCGGTCTTCTTCTCGTCAACGCCCTCCGCGACCGACTTCATCTGCAGGCCGGTGAGACGGCTGACGAGGCTTTCGATCGCGCTGTAGTCCGCGCGCCCCTGGACTGGCGCCGCGAGTTGCCACTCGCCCGACGGTTTCACGAAGCGCATCGTCCGATCGGCCGTCGTGATCTCGACGGCATCCAGCTTGTCCCGATCGACCTTCAGCACGGATTTGTCGCGCAGATCGAACGTCCCCTTGTTGAACGTGGATTCCAGGTGCGCGCCGATCAGGAAGACCTTCTGGTCGCTGCTGCGCTTCGCGTACACGTCCGTGCCCGGCGGCGTTTTCTGCCCGAGCAGCAGCGTGTGCTGCTGGCCGCCCGACTTGAACGAGACCTCGATGCGAGGCTGCGAGAGTCCGTACTCCTTCAGCTCCGGCGGATTCTCGTCCACGACGCGCTGGATCTCGAGGCTCGACAGGTTGCTCGTCAATCCCGAGACTTCCGCCGGGTCCGGCGCCCCCGTCGTCGGCGCCACGATCTGCCATCCCTTGTCCGGCGATTTCTGCAGCACGGTCCGCTCGCCCGATTCCGCCTTGACGGTGATCTCTTCGATCTTGTCCGACTCGACGGTAAAGACGGTCTCCTTCTTCGGCGCGTCGTCCGTATCGGTGCGTTTCGATTCGCGCCAGGTGAGCCAGCCGATTGGAATCGCGACCAGCACGAGGACGATGAGCGACCGGAATCCGCGCATGACTACCGCCTCCGCGACCAGGTGAGAATGCCGGCGAGGAGGATCAGCCCGGGGATGATGAAGACCGTGGTCCGGAAGATCCAGCTCGTCTGGTTCGCCGTGAGCGTGACGCGGCGATCCTGGGGATCGCGCGGGCGGATGGAGATCAGGTTCTCCTGCTGGGCGAGCCAGTTCACCGAGTTCATGAACAGGTCGCGGTTGCCCTGGATGCCGAGGCCGCTGTTCGCCGCGAAGTCGGAGTCGCCGAAGACGATGAGGCGAGCCTCCGGCTTGGTCGTCTCTTCCGGCTTCTCTTCCGGCTTCGTGCCCTCCGCCGGCGTCGGAACGTCGGTGGCAGGTGAAGCGACCGCCGCGGCCAGCGAGACCGGTCCGCCCATGTCTCCCTTGTCGAGATCCCGCGTGACCTGGCCCGACGTGTTCAGCGTCTTGATGTCCGTTTCGGCCCAGCTCTGCGGGCTCGTTTCGACCAGCGTCTGCGCGAACTTCCCCGTCGTTCCGCCGCTGACCGGCGTCACCGAGCGCGCCACAGGGTACGCCGTCAGCAGGTTGAACCGTTCGGTGATCGGATGCGGCTGGTATTTCGCCGCGATCGGCGTCTCGGCGCCGGTGCCGAGCAGCTGGCCCATGCCGCTCACGTCGACCACCACGTTGTTGCCGACCTCGATCGACCATTCCTTCAACAGCGCCGTGATGTTGGTCAGCTCGCCGCCGCTCGCCTTCTCGGGCGGATCGAGCAGGAAGAAAACCTTCCCCCCGCGCGCCAGGTAGCGCTTCAGCATCTCGATCTCAGGCGGAAAGAAATCCGCCTGCGGGCCGGCGACGACGACCACGGACGCGTCGGCCGGGACCTCCTTCTGCTGCGCCAGCACGAGCGGCTCGACGGTGTAGTTCTCCGACCCGAGCGCGGATGCGATCGCGCTGTACCCGTTGCGATCCGAGCCAGTCGTCGTCTTTTCGCCGTGTCCCTGGACGAAGTAGACCTTGTGCTGCCGTCCCTGCACGACCTTGATGAGGCCGTTGGTCAGCTCCTGCTCGCCGTCGGATGTGACCCGTTCGGTGCGCCCGTCGTACTCGAACACCACCGTGCCGAACGACTCCACCTGATACTGTCTGGCCCGGGACGGATACTTCTCCGCGTCGATGTACTCGACAGACACCTGCTTCGACGCGTACTGGTACTGATCCAGCCGATCGCGGAAGCGCGCGAAGTCGTTCGGCTGCGCGAACACCTTGATGCTGACCGGCTTCTGCAGCCCCTCGAGGATTCGGCGCGTCTGGTCCGACAGCGTGAACTGCTTCGCCGCCGTGAGGTCCCACCGCTTGTTCTGCCGCGAGGCGAGATAGTTGAGCGCCACCAGGATGGCCAGCACCACCAGGCCGCTGACGATGGCAATGGTGCCGAACTTCGCCTCCCGCCCCGAGAAGGCCCGCGCGATCTCGCGCCACTGGCTCAGGATGTAGAGCAGCGTGCAGACCAGCCCGCCAATCGCCAGCCCGCTCGACCACTGCTGCCACTCGGGCCTGAGCAACCGGATCGCCACCGCCGCGAGCACGAGCGCGACCCCGAGCCACCCGACCAGTCCAAGAATGCGTTTCAACATACGTTCATCATCAGCTGCCAGCTTCCAGCTTCCCGCTTCCAGCTTTCCTTCCGCCTGAAGGCGGAAGCCACGGGCTGGTACCTACCTACTTCCCCAGTTCCTTACTTCCTCAGTTCCTTACTTCCAATCACCCTCTCCACCGTTCGCTGTCCACCGACTTCGCCGTGAGGAACAGACCGAACGTGATGAAACTCAGGTAGTAGACGATGTGCTTGGTATCGATGATGCCGCGGCCGAAGTCGTCGAAGTGCTCGATGATCGACAGGTGATTCAGTACAGCGCGCGCAACCGGCCCCGCCTGGTCGGCCGACCAGTTGATGATCCAGAGAGTCAGGAACACGGCGAAGGTCACGACGGCAGCGACGATCTGATTCTTCGTCAGGCTCGAGATGAATAGCCCGAGCGACAGGAAACAGCCGCCGAGCAGCAGCAGACCCAGATAGCCGGCGGCAACCGGCTTCCATTCAGGGTTGCCGTAGCCGAACAGGATGGCGATGTCGAGCATCGTCACGAGGAGCATTGCCGCGTACAGGCCCAGCGCGCCGAGGAACTTGCCGACGATGATCTGCACGTCGGTAAGCGGCGACGTCAGCAGCAGCTCGATCGTTCCCGATCGTTTCTCTTCCGCATAGAGCCGCATCGTGATGATGGGCATGACGAACAGGATGATCACGGCCGCGTTCATGAGCACGCCGCGAATCATGTCCTGGTTGATGTTCGATGCGCCGCCGCCGCCGAACTGCGACATGCCCCTGCTGCGCTCCAGGAACACCGCGAGATACAGGTTGAAGAACACGCCGAAGAGCAGCGCGAACAGGCCGATGATGATGTAGGCGATCGGCGACGCGAAGTAAGAGCGCAGCTCCTTGTCGGCGATGGCCAGGACGTTACGCACGCTGTTCACTGCGCGCCTCCTCCGGCACTTCGTCCGTCGTCACCTGCAGGAAGATCTCTTCGAGGCTCATCCGCATCGGCCTGAGCTCGAGCAGGCCCCAGCCCCGGGTGACCACCGTGCGCGCGATCTCGCGGCGGATGTCCGTGCCGCGCACGCTCTCGATCTCGTAGCCCTGCAGGGCCGCGGCGCCAGTCCGGTGGCCCGAGAGCTGCACGCGCGTCACGCCCGGCAC
>JBOGIX010000121.1:0-10923 GCA_050744685.1 Vicinamibacterales bacterium
TGGCGTCGACTTCGAGCTTGAAGTCGAGCGTGAGTGTCTGCGCGGCGCGCAGTGTGACCTGGTCCGCTTCGGCCGGCCGGAACCCTGCCGCCGTCACCCGCACGCGATACAGCCCGTTCGGCAGGTAAGGAATGACGTACACGCCGGCGTCGGTCGTCGTCGCCTTCGACTCGACGTTCGTTTCCACGTTGGTTGCGATCACCGCTGCGCCGACGAGCACGCCGCCCGCCGGGTCGGTAACGGTGCCGTTGAACTGGGAACGCGCGACTTGCGCGTGCGCGATGCCAGTGATGAGCAGGCATCCGGCGACGAGAAACGTCCGACAGGGTCTCGTTGTCATGATTGGCCACTGCCTCCCAGGGGCCTGTACGTCCCGCGATTCGCGAGCGGCGATGCGCGCTGGCGTCAGCACCCTCGTCCCGACCAGAGAAAGAACAGGGAAACCCGGTGCTGTGTAACAGCTTCGCCGGGCGCTGTCAAACACAACCGCGGACTGGCGTACGCGCGTTCGCGTGGGTCGCGTTCCCAGGTCTCCACACGGACGCTACGGACTATTTGTTCACGAGCAGGCGCGCGGGGCGCGCCGTGTCGCGCGAGGACTGCACCGCTCCCCAGAAATCCGGAAGAGGATGCGGCTGGGCGATGGTGTTGCCGTGGAAATACACCTTACGAGCGGCCGTGCACGAGTCCAGACGGTCGGTCGATCGGAAGTCGCTTTCCACGAGCGTGCGCAGCAGGCACGTGATCGGCGTTTCGCGCAGGTCGTAGCCGGCGTCGAGCGAGGCCGAACGGACGGCGAACAGCGTCGAGAAGTGGTCGGCGTAGTCCGAGAGCGCAAGGCGGCTGGCGGGCACCTTGATCATCGGATCCATGATGCTGATGCGTGAGCCGTGATCGCCCTGGAGGATGATCGTGGCGTTCTGCCGAAGCGAGGAGGGAATGGCGTTGATTAGTTCGTCGATCTTGCGCCGCGTGCAGATCATCTGCTGGAAGTACATCGCGTAGCGATCCGCGCGTCCCTGCGGCACGTTCATCAGGCCTCCCGAAATGTTGCCGCGGGTCCCGTCGCTTCGACCCAGCCACTCCGCCATCGGCCGCTGCCTGCAGCTGGCGTCGTACACATACGGGTAGTGCGGCATCAGCAGGTGCGCGTACAGGAAGTTGCCGGGTTGCGCCTTGGACAGATCGGCGGCCACGGCGTCGAACATCGGCATGCTGCCAATCGGTGCGGGCGTGCTCTTCTCCCAGCTCCACTTCGGCAACCGGACGTGCTTTGCGGCCAGCTGTCGGCGGAGGCTGCCGTATTTGTCCTTCGTGCGGTTGTAGGTTTCGGAAAGGCTGACGAACGTGCCGGCCACGACCGCCACCTTCGCGCCGAGCGGCGCGTCCATGCGATCGAGCAGGCCAAGCGAGCGGGCGGGATGAATGGCACACGATGCGGGCAAGCCGTCCGGGCACACGTCGATGAAATCGGGCACGTGGACGCGGATGGAGTAGCCGAGCTGCCGCAGGTGCTCGAAGTAGGCGTTGCGCTTCAGGCGGTAGGTCCCTTCGGCGGGGCCCGGCCCCTTCAAGTCATGGATGTAGTCGCCCGGCGCCAGGTTGAGCAGGTGGCTGATCGACCACACCGTGATCGGATATTCGCTGTAGGCCTTGCCAAACAGTCGGAACCCTCGATCCACGAAGAACGACTGGAACTCCTCCTTGTAGCCGGGTGGCGCGAGGTCCACCGGCAGGCCCTCGGCACCGATGTGCTCGTCGAACACGAGATGCACGATGAGCGGCAGGTCGCGCCCGGCGGCGTTCGCGGTGCCAGCCGTTCCTACCGACACCGGCTCGGACGAGATTGCCTGCGAGCGGGACGGCAGCAGCGACAGCGCGAGCGCCGTTGCCGTCATCAATGACAGGATGCGGGCTGCGTGCGTCCGGAGCAGCCACAGGATTGGCCACAGGACCAGGAACATCATGCCGAGACGCTTCAGCCCGGGTTCCCGGAGCTGGATGTCGGCGTAGAAAACCACGAGACCAGTCAGGATGGTGATCTCGACAACAGGGGACAGCGCCGCGCCGCCTCCAAGGGCCAGCGCCACCGCCGCGATCAGCAGCACCACGAGCAGCACTTCCGGATTGCCGAACCCGTGACGCTGGTACTGCACGTACCCGACGAAGGGCGTGACCAGGAGCAGGAAGGCGGCGACCGACGTGCGGAGCACGCGGGTCACGGCAGGGCGCTCGGTGCTGGACATGGCGGTCCTACAGGCAGAGGGGACCGGATTCGCGGTCAGTTACGCGGAGACACGTCGTCTCGCGGCGCCGAGCGGTGGTGGAAGAACGCCTTCATGCGATCCCAGTACAGCCGGGCCGTCGCCAGGACACCCACGACCCCGGCAATCAACAACTGGAGCGCCATGCTGCCGGTACCCGGATCGAGGTAGGCGTGGACCGAACCCTGCAGATGAGATACGAGGAGAAACATTGCGGCGAACAGGGCGACGTTGATCGAACGCATTATCGAAGCCTCCATTAAGGAAGCACGCTCAAGCTGGACAGGATTCCCCATCGCCGCCCAGAGAGCGAGCGTAAGCCCAGCGGCAAGATTGTTGCCAGTTCGTCGCACGGAATTTACGAGAAGAAGTCCGTATTTGTGCATCGCCCCGGCCGGACGCGCGGCGGGCGGCCGTGTACTTTCACACTCGAGGCGACGCGCTTCACCCTTTTGGGTAAATTTCTCGCGACAGCGCGCGAGCGAAGGATGACGAAGAATGAGCACGATGACCGAACTGGCGACCAACGCCGATGGCCTGCCGGCCACGGCGCCTGGCGCGCGATCCCATGCGGCGTCGTTTCGCGATCCCGCGGGATTCGTGTTCACGCGGGATGGGGTGCTGTACCGGCAGATCAACGAGGCGGGCAGGGCCGACTACGAGCGCCTGACGGGGTCCGGCCTCTACGACAGCCTGGTGCAATCCGGCGATCTGGTGGCGCACGAAGAGGTGGATGCTGCGCTGACGCCCGACGGGCACGCGTTCCGCGTGATTCGTCCGGAGCGCGTGCAGTTCATCTCGTACCCGTACGAATGGTCGTTCAGCCAGCTCAAGGATGCGGCCCTGCTGATCCTGCGTCTGCAGAAGGCGGCCATGGCCCACGGGATGGGTCTGAAGGACGCGACGCCGTACAACGTCGCGTTCTCGAACGGGCGCCCGGTGTGGATCGATACGCTCTCGTTCGAGACGCCTCGGGCAGGACAACCGTGGGTCGCCTACCGCCAGTTCTGCCAGATGGCGCTCGCGCCCCTGGCGCTCATGAGTTACGTGGACATCCGCCTGCAGCACCTGCTGCGCACCAACATCGACGGCGTGCCGCTGGATCTGGCGAGCACGCTGCTGCCGGCCAGCACGCGGTTGAGGTCAGGCCTGCTGATGCACATCCACCTGCACGCGACGGCGCAGCGTCGCGTCAAGGACGCCGCTTCGTCCCGCGGAAGCGCGAAGACGTTCAGCACGACCGCCCTGAGTGGGCTGGTCGACAGCCTGGCCGGCACCGTGAGGCGCCTGGAATGGCGCCAGGCTGAGACCGAGTGGGGCAATTACTACGAGGCCACCAACTACACGGATGCCGCCTTCGCCCACAAGCGCGAGGTCGTCCATGCGGCGATCGATCGGCTGGCGCCGGCGCGCGTGTGGGACCTGGGCGCGAACGACGGCACGTTCTCCCGGCTCGCGAGCGAACGCGGCATTCCCACGATCGCGTTCGACGTGGATCCGCTGGCAGTGGAGAAGAACTACCGGCGTGTGAAGCAGGCGTCGGAACGCCACATCCTGCCGCTGCTGCTCGACCTGACGAACCCGAGCGCCGGCTACGGCTGGGCGAACGAAGAGCGGGAGGCCCTGGCCGATCGAGGTCCCGCGGATCTCGCCCTCGTGCTCGCGCTCGTCCATCACCTCGCCATTTCTCACAATGTGCCGCTCGAGCGGGTCGCCGACTACCTGGCCAGGCTCGCGCGGGCGATCGTCATCGAGTTCGTGCCCAAGTCCGACTCGCAGGTGCAGCGGTTGCTCGCGTCCCGCGTCGACATCTTCGACGCCTACACGCAGGAAGGGTTCGAGAAGGCCTTCTCCACACGCTTCGTGATCGAAGAGGCCATCCCGGTGCGCGATGCGGTGAGGACGATCTATGTGATGCGCCGGCGATCTTAGAGGTCGACGAAGGCGGAGGAGACCTTCGAGATCACTGAGGCGGAGGAGATTGAAGGCTATCGAGCGAACGGATCTAAGGAACGAAGCAACGAAGGCAACGGACGAAAACGGAGAAGACCGGGAACCGTCCCTGCACCTCGCGCGCGCTGCTCATCTGGGGCGATTGACCTATTGAAATACCTGGCGTTCTCACGCACTTGCGCGGTCCTTCCAAGTCTGCTGTGATTTCAGGAACCCTGGAGCGGTGGTCCGCCGTCGAATAGGGGAAGTACCAGTTCGTCCGGAGCTCTCATGAATCTCGGCAGCACATCAATGGAGGACGTGGACGTCCGGTATCGGGCGCTCGTCGACGTGGCTGGCGCGCTGGCGGCGCACTCCGATGTCGAGGACCTCCTGCGGAGCCTGCGCGGCCATCTCGAGCCGATCGTCCAGTTCACGTTCCTGGTTGTCTGCCTGTGGGATCGCGAGTCGGATCGCATCACCGTCAAGTTCTTCGAGCCCTGGGACAGCCCGGCCACGCGGGTCGTCGGCGGGTCGTATCCGGCGCAGGGCACGTATCCGGGGATGGCGGTGCACACGGGCCGTCCGGTGTCCGTGTCGCGCGTGGAGCCGGACGGGCCGTACCCGAGTCAGATCCTGCTCGAGTTCGGCGTCGAGAGTTACTGCGCGGTGCCGCTCATCACGGCGCACGGCACCATCGGCACGCTGAATTTCGGATCGGTCGAGCACTCGGCCTACACACCGGACGACATCGAGCTGATGAGCCGCGTCGCGGCGCTCGTCGCCGTCGGGCTCGAGAACGCGCGCAGCCTCGAGACGATCCAGGAGCAGCGCGCCGCGCTGCAGCGCGAACGCGACCAGCTCGATCTGCTGCTCGAGGTCACCAACGCGATCGTCACGCAGCTCGATACCCGCGCGCTCTTCCGGGCCGTGGCCCCGGCGCTCAAGCGCTGCTGCAGCGCCGAGTTCGCCGCGCTCACGCTCTACGACGCCGACGCGCGCGTGCTGCGCAAGCATGTCTGCGACGGTCCGCCCGAGCTGGTCGGCGTCGGATCGCCGGCCACCGAATCGCCTGTCGACGCCTCGCTCTCCGGCATCGTGTTCAAGTCGGGCGAGCCGCGCATCTTCACGCTCGACGATCTGCTCCGGTACCCCGAAACGCGGCGACTCGTGGAGATGGGCGCACGTTCGGCGTGCTCGGTGCCGCTCACGACGGCCCAAGGCACCATCGGCACGCTGGACATCGCGGCGTTCGGCCCCGATGCGTTCACCCCCGGAATCTTCAGCCTGCTCACGCGCATCGCCGGGCAGATCGCCATCGCGCTCAGCAACGCGTTCTCGTACGAGCGCATCGAGGCGCTCAACGCGCAGCTGGCCCGTGAAAAACTGTATCTCCAGGACGAGATCCGCTCCGACCAGCTCTTCGAGGACATCGTCGGCGGCAGCACGGCGTTGCGGCGTGTGCTGAAGGAGATCGAAACGGTGGCGCCGACCGATTCGACGGTGCTGATCTCGGGCGAAACCGGCTCCGGCAAGGAGCTCGTCGCGCGCGCGATTCACCAGTTGAGCGCCCGGCGCGACGGGGCGTTCGTCAAGCTCAATTGCGCGGCGATCCCCACCGGGCTGCTCGAAAGCGAGCTGTTCGGGCACGAGAAGGGGGCGTTCACCGGCGCCATCGCGCAGCGCATCGGCCGCTTCGAGCTGGCCGACAAGGGCACGGTGTTCCTCGACGAGATCGGCGAGATCCCGCTGGAGCTGCAGCCGAAGCTGCTGCGCGTGCTGCAGGAGCGCGAGTTCGAGCGCCTGGGCAGCACGCGGACGCTGCGCAGCGGCGCGCGACTCATCGCCGCCACCAACCGCCACCTCGCCGCGCTGGTCGAGGAACAGAAGTTCAGGTCGGACCTGTTCTATCGCCTGAACGTGTTCCCGGTGCACGTGCCGCCGCTGCGCGAACGCCGCGACGACATTCCGGTGCTGATCCGTCACTTCGCACAGCAGTTCGCGCGACGGATGAAGAAGCGCATCGAAACGATTCCCACCGACGCGATGCAGGCGCTCGCCCGCTACGACTGGCCCGGCAACATCCGGGAGCTGCAGAACCTGATCGAGCGCGCGGTGATCCTGTCCCCGGGGACCACCTTGAACGTGCCGATGGAGGCGCTGACGCCACGCACACCGGCGCCAGCGCGCGCGGGCGCGTCCGAAACGCTCGAAGAAAACGATCGCCGGCACATCCTGGGCGCGCTCAACGCCAGCAAATGGGTGATCTCCGGCTCCGACGGCGCCGCCGCCCGGCTCGGCATGAAGCGATCGACGCTGCAGTTCCGTATGCGCAAGCTTGGCATCACGCGGCCGCAGACTGCTTCTTAAGCGTCAACTCCCAACCTCCAAACTCCCAGCTCCTTCGACACTCGCGCCTTGGAAGTTGGGAATTGGGAGTTGGGAGTTGACCGCAGAAATGCGGACTGCCAACCCGTTGGCACTTGCCGATCCGTTGGCAGCCGGATGATTGGCACCTGGATCTCGCGCCTCGTGTCCTGAACGCCGCAACTCGCAGCGGTGTCACGCCTTAACTCGATTCACCACTCCCACGAAAACGACGGCACGACCCTCGCTCTATGAGTGGTCGTCAATGTTCAGACTCACCGAACACTGCACGTCGGGTCGGCTGGTCCTGAAGCTCGAGGGCCGGTGTTCGCTGGACGTTCTCGGTGAGCTCGATGCGAGCTGGCAGGCGGCACTGCACAAGGCCGGTGCGCATCGGGTCTGGATCGATCTCAGCGATGTCTGGCTCGTCGACGATGCGGCGCGCGAGCAACTGGCGCGGATGCATCAGGCGGGGGCGCAGTTCGTGTCACGCGGCTGCCTGATGCGCGAGCTGGTGCGGGAGATCACGCGCAACATCGCACGCTAGAGATCCCGGCGCAGGGTGCCCGAGGGTATCTGTGCGTCGCAAGGATGTCTTGTGGCAACGCGATGCACGTCCGCGAGACAACGACTGCCGTAGAAAAGCTGGTCGGAAGGGGCCAGCAAGCATATGCCGCAAGAATGCCCCGTGGTAACCCGAGGCCGCCCGCGAGGAAAAGAGATGTCTCGTCTTGTTCTCATCATTGTGATTCCGCTCGTCGCCACCGCGTGCACGCTGGGCCCGCGCTACAAGCGTCCGGAGGTGCAGACGCCGGCCGCGTTTCGCGGCGCTGACGCGGCGGCCGATCCGGGCGCGGGCTCGCTCGCGGATGTCGAATGGTCGGCGCTCTTCAGCGATCCGGCGCTGACCGAGATCGTCACCCGCGCGCTGAAGCAGAACTTCGACGTGCGCATGGCCGCCGAGCGTGTGCTCCAGGCGCGCGCGCTGTATCGGGTGGCGCGCAGCGATCAGTTCCCGACAGTCGGCGCGTCGGTCGGGGCGGTCACGAGCGGGACGTCGCGCGAGGGGGTGACGCCGGTTCCGGAAGGCGCGGACCGCGACGTCAGCTACACCGAGGCGGGCTTCAGCCTCAGCTGGGAGCTGGATGTCTGGGGCCGGTTGCGCCGCCTCACCGAGGCGTCGCGCGCCCGTTACTTCGCCACCGAAGAGGCGCGCAAGGCGATCGTCACCACGCTCATCGGCGATGTGATGGAGACATATCTGTCGCTGCGATCGCTGGATCTCGAGCTGGAGATCGCGCGTCGGACCGGCACCGTTGCGGAAGAAGGGCTGCGCTTGACGCGTGCGCGGCAGGAGCGCGGCGTCGCGACGGCGCTCGACGTGCGCCAGGCGGAGCAGCTGCTCTATCTCGCGCGCGGGCGGATTGCGGGCGCCGAGCGCGCGATTGCGCAGACCGAGAACGCGCTGAGCCTGCTGCTCGGCCAGCATCCCGGCGAGATCACGCGCGGGCGCACGATCGAAGCGCTGAGCGTGCCCCCATCCGTGCCGGCAGGCCTGCCGTCGACATTGCTCGAACGGCGTCCCGACATCCGCCAGGCGGAGCAGGAGCTGATTGCCGCCAACGCGCAGATCGGCGCGGCGAAAGCCGAGTACTTCCCGCGTATCAGCCTGACGGGGTTCCTCGGCGTGCAGAGCCGCTCGCTGTCCGATCTGCTGACCGGCGGTGCGGGCCTGTGGTCCGCGGGTCTTGGCGCCGCGGCGCCGATCTTCAACGCCGGCAAAACCGGTGCAAACGTTCGCTACGCCGAGGCGGTGCAGCGCGAGCTGGTCGTGAACTACCAGCGCGCCATCTATTCGGCGCTCCGTGAAGTGGCGGACGCGCTGGCCGGTTACCGGAAGACCGCCGACCAGCGCGCCGAGCAGGAGCGGCTGGTCGAGGCGCTCGATGCGTCCGTGCGCCTCTCGAGGCAGCGCTACGAGGGGGGCATCGACAACTACCTGCAGGTGCTCGATGCGCAGCGCGGCCTGTTCCAGGGAGAGCTCGAGCTCGCCCGGCTGCGGCAGCAGGAGCTCGCGTCGATCGTCCAGCTGTATCGCGCGCTCGGCGGCGGCTGGAACAAGACCACGGCGGCGGTCGTCAACGCGAATTCAGGAACTGAGGAACTCGGGAACTGGGGAAGTCAGCGTGCGTGTGAACGAATGTGTGGCTTCCGGCTTCAGCCGGAAGAGTTCCCGGATCTTCCGCCTGAAGGCGGAAGCCACCCGTGATCCGGAGATCTTCGAGGCAGGCAAATGGCAAAGCGAATGATTCTGATGTTGGCCGTGACGGTGGCCGTGCTGTCCGTCCTCGGCTTCGTGAAGTTCCAGCAGTTCCAGGCGGCCGCCGCCCAGGCAGCGGCCATGCAGCCGCCGCCCGAAGCGGTCACGACCATCGTCGCGCAGACGGAGGAGTGGCCCGACACGCTCGCGGTGATCGGCACGACCGCCGCCGTGCAGGGGGTGACCGTCGCGGCTGACTTGCCGGGCCTGGTCGATCGGATCTCGTTCGAGTCGGGCCGTGCGGTCAAGCAGGGTGACGTGCTCGTCGAGCTCGACACGCGCCAGGAGCAGGCGCAGCTGGCCGCCGCCGAGGCACAGCGCGAGCTCGCACGCCTCAACTTCGAGCGCATGCAGGCGCTCGTCGTCGACGGCGCCATCTCGCGCGCCGACTACGACCGCGCGGCGGCCGAGCAGAAGTCCACCGAGGCGCGTGTCGGCGAGATCAAGGCGGCCATCGCGCGGAAGACGATTCGCGCGCCGTTCTCCGGGATCCTCGGCATCCGCCAGGTCAATCTCGGCCAGTACCTGTCGGGTGGCGATCCGGTCGTGCCGCTGCAGTCACTGCACCCGATCTACGTGAACTTCGGCGTGCCGCAGCAGGAGACCAGCCGCGTGCGCATCGGCCGCAACGTCCGAATCACGGCGGACGAGCTGACGGGCATCGAGTTCAGCGGCCGCGTGACCGCCGTCGACTCCGTGGTCAACGAGGACACGCGCAACGTGCAGGTGCAGGCGACGGTCCCCAATCCGGACGGCAAGCTCAAGCCGGGCATGTTCGTCCAGACCGCGATCGTGACCGGCGCGACGCGTTCGAACGTGTCGCTGCCCGCCTCGTCGATCAGCTACGCGCCGTTCGGCGACTCGGTGTTCGTGCTCGCCGACATGAAAGGGCCTGGCGGGCAGACCTATCGCGGCGTGCGCCAGCAGTTCGTCAAGCTGGGGCCGACGCGCGGCGATCGTGTGGCGATCCTCTCGGGCGTCAACGCCGGCGAGGAGGTCGTGACCTCCGGCGTGTTCAAGCTGCGCAACGGCGCCGCCGTGCAGGTGAACAACAGCGTGCAGCCCGGGACCAATCCCTCACCGAAGCTCGGAGACAGCTGATGCGGTTCACGGATCTCTTCGTCAAGCGGCCGGTCCTGGCCATCGTCGTCAACCTGGTGATCCTGATTGCCGGGCTGCAGTCGATTCGCGCGTTGAGCGTGCGGCAGTACCCGCGCAGCGACATCGCGGTCGTCCGCGTCGCTACGGTGTACGTCGGCGCGAACGCGGATCTCGTGCGCGGGTTCATCACCACGCCGCTCGAGCGCGTCATCGCCAGCGCCGACGGCATCGATTACATGGAGTCGTCCAGCGCGCAGGGGCTCAGCACGATCCTGGTGCACCTGAACCTGAACTACGACACCAACGATGCGTTGACGCAGATCCAGGCCAAGGTCGCGCAGGTGCGCAACGACCTGCCGCCGGAAGCCGAGGCGCCGATCATCGAGCTGGAGATGGCGGACAATCAGTTCGCCGCGCTGTATCTGAGCTTCTCGTCGGCGGACCTCGATCAGAACCAGATCACCGACTACCTGACGCGTGTCGTGCAGCCGAAGCTGAGCGCGGTCACCGGCGTGCAGCGGGCGGACATCCTCGGCGATCGCACGTTCGCGATGCGCATCTGGCTGAAGCCCGAGAAGATGGCCGCCCGCGGCATCTCTCCGGCGGAGCTCCGCGAAGCGCTCGCCCGCAACAACTACCTCTCGGCGCTCGGCCGCACGAAAGGCTCGATGGTGTCGGTGAACCTGGTCGCCAACACCGATCTCCGCACGGCCGAGGAGTTCCGCCAGCTCGTCGTCAAGGAGGAGAACGGCGTGATGGTGCGTCTCGGCGAGATCGCCGACGTGGTGCTCGGCGCCGAGAACTACGAGGAAGACGTCCGCTTCAACGGCGAGACCGCGGTGTTCATGGGCATCTGGGTGCTGCCCACGGCGAACTCGCTCGACGTCATCCAGCGCGTGCGCGCCGAGATGCCCGGCATCGAGGCGCAGCTGCCGGCGG
>JBOGIX010000122.1:0-3728 GCA_050744685.1 Vicinamibacterales bacterium
AAATCGAGGAGATGGAAGTCAAGATCGCCAAGGCCCTCGAGCACAAGCGGCTGAAGAACGAGCTCGAGTACCTGCGCGGCGCGCAGCAGGACATCTACGACTTCGACCGCATCGTCGGCGCGAGCGGCGCGCTGCAGTCGGTGCTCACGATTGTCAAGAAGGTCGCCAAGAGCAACACGACGGTGCTGATTCGCGGGGAAACGGGGACCGGCAAGGAGCTGATCGCCGGCGCCACGCACCACAACTCGCTCCGGGCCGGCCGGAACTTCGTGAAGGTGAACTGCGCCGCGCTGCAGGAGAACCTGCTCGAGTCCGAGCTCTTCGGCCACGAGAAAGGCGCGTTCACGGGCGCCGACAAGCAGCGCATCGGCCGGTTCGAGCAGGCGGACGGCGGCACGCTGTTCCTCGACGAGGTCGGCGACATGAGCGCGAACACGCAGGCGAAGATCCTGCGCGTGCTCCAGGAGCACGAGTTCGAGCGCCTCGGCGGCACGCGAACGCTGCGCGTCGACGTGCGGGTGATCACGGCAACCAACCGCAACCTGCCGCAGATGGTGGCCAACGGCCAGTTCCGCGAGGACCTCTACTACCGGCTGAACGTGGTGTCGATCGACATGCCGCCGCTCCGCGAGCGGAAGGACGACATCCAGCAGCTGGCGACGTTCTTCCTGCGCCGTTTCGCCGGTGAGCTGAAGAAGCGCATCGAGGGATTGTCGCCCGACGCCGTGAAGCTGCTGATGCGCTACAACTGGCCGGGCAACATCCGCGAGCTCGAGAACTCGATCGAGCGTGCGGTGCTGCTGACGGAAGGGCCGTACGTCACGAGCGTTGACCTCCGGCTCGGCGAGCTGTCGACGACGACCTCGTCTGGAGACGCGAGCCCGGTGGTGAAGATCCCGCCGACGGGGATTGCGCTCGACGAGATCGAGCGGCAGGCGCTCATCGAAGCGCTGAAGATGTCGAACTGGGTGCAGAAGGATGCGGCGGAGCTGCTCTCGATCAGCCCGCGCGTCATGAACTACAAGATCAAGACGCTGGGCATCGACTACTCGCGCGGCCGCCGGCCGATGGTCGAGCAGCTGGTCTGAGGGGGGCTCGAGCCAGTTGCCAGTCGCCAGTTACCGGTTACCAGGCATCCTTCCGGTTGCCAGTTTCCGGTTGCCAGTTCCCAGTTCCCGCACGGGCCTCGCGAGTATGCACGCGACTTCTCGACTGCGGGACTGGCAACTGGAAACCGGGAACTGGAAACGGGAAACTGCGAACCACTGGCGACCGGAAACTGGCAACCGGAAAGATGCCTGGTAACCGGTGACTGGCAACCGGTCACTGATTTCTACGCCTTCGGATGCGACTTCTTGTACGCCTCGATCAGCTGCGCGGCGTTGACGTGCGTGTAGCGCTGCGTCGTGCTGAGCCGGGCGTGCCCGAGCAGCTCCTGGATGGCGCGCAGGTCCGCACCGCGCTCCAGCAGGTGCGTGGCGAACGAGTGCCGGAGGGCGTGCGGGCTGATGCCGAAACGGGTGCTGCACTGCGCGACGTACTTGCGCACGAGCCGGTCCACGCTTCGCGTCGACAGTCGCCTGCCCTGATAGTTCAGGAACAGCGGTGACGCCGGCCTGCGGCTGGCCGCGCGTGCCCGCGAGGCCATGATCTGACGGGTGTTGAGCGTGCGAGCTGCGGGCGGACGCGTTCCCGCCTGCCGCGCCGCGGCCGCGCTCTGCGACGCACTCGCCGTCAGCCCTTCCCAGTCTTTCAACCACCCGCGAATCGCTTCTTCGGACGACCGGTTGAACGGTACGAGCCGCTCCTTGCTTCCCTTGCCCAGCACCCGCACCGTCCGGCTCGCAAGATTCACATCGTCTACGTCCAGGCCGACGAGCTCGCTGAGACGCAAGCCTGACGCATAAAAGAGCTCGAGAATCGCCCGATCCCGGCGGCCGAGCGGGCGCGAGCTGTCCGGCATCTCGAGCAGGCGCGACATTTCGGCCTCGCCGAGGTGCGCCGGCAGGTGCTTGTCCTGGCGCGGGGTACCGACGAGCGCGGCGGGATCACCTTCGAGCTCCCCCTCGCGGCGGAGGTGACGGCCAAAGGCACGGATGGCCGCGAGCTTGCGCGCCGCCGACGATCTCGAGTTCCCGCGCTTGTGCAGGTCGGTCAGGAAGGCGCGAATGTGCTCGTGTGCGAAATCGCCCGCGGTCAGCTCGGCGCGCCGCCGGCCGAGGTGCGCGGCGAGAAACGTCAGGAACTGGGAGAGGTCGCTCTCGTACGCCCGCACCGTATGCGCAGACGCGTTGTCGTTGAGCGCGAGGTGCTCCAGGAAGTAATCGAGCTGCTCTTTCATGACGGCGCCGTTCAGAGCGGCCGTGCCGCCGGCGCCACGACGTTCGATGGCGTCATCCAGGCCTCCAGCGACGCGAGCGCACGCTCGGAGTAGGCAAACTTTCTGTCTGCCTTCTTTTTCGGCACTCGTCGTCCGGACGTGGCGACCAGCGGCGGCATGATGCCGAACGTGATGTTCGTCGGCTGGTAGTGCGCGGGATTCGCGTGGGAGACGTAGAACGCGAGCGCCCCGATCGCGGTCTCCCGCGGCAGCTCGATCGGCGCCTGGCCGCGAGCGAGCGCCGCCGCATTCCGTCCGGCTATCAGGCCCGAGGCGGCCGACTCGACGTAGCCTTCCACGCCGGAGATCTGTCCGGCAAAGAAAAGGTCGGCGCGAAAGCGCGTCTGCCATGTCGGATGCAGCACGGTCGGGCCGTTGATGTAGGTATTCCGGTGGACCATGCCGAACCGCACGAACTCCGCCTGTTCGAGCCCGGGAACGAGTCTGAGGACGCGGGCCTGCTCACCCCATTTCATCTGCGTCTGGAAGCCCACGAGGCTGAAGTGATCGCCGGCGAGGTCGTCCTGGCGAAGCTGAACGATCGCATAGGCCTCGCGGCCGGTTCGCGGATCGACCAGGCCGACCGGCTTCATCGGGCCGAACCGCAGCGTGTCGATGCCGCGCGAGGCCATCACCTCGATCGGCAGGCACCCTTCGAAGAAGCGCGGGTCGTCGAACTCGTGCAGGGAGGCCTTCTCGGCCGACATCAGCGCGTCGTAAAACCGCGCGTATTCGTCGGCGGTGAACGGGCAGTTGAGATAGTCCCCTTCCCCGTCGTCTGTCCCGCAAGCTTTCTCTTCCGCCTGGAGGCGGGAACCACCGGGATCGGACACTTCTCCTTCCGCCTGAAGGCGGAAGCCACAGCTGTCATCGTTGGCTTCCGGCTTCAGGCGGGATGTGGAATGGTCAGCGCGCGGGTTCGTGGCTTCCGGCTTCAGCCGGAAGGAATCCCGACCGAGACTCCGCCCCCAGCGCGACGCCCGGAACACCTTCGTGCGATCGATCGAGTCGGCAAGCACGATCGGGCTGATCGCGTCGTAGAAGTAGAGGTGCCCGGCGCCAACCATCGCGGCGATGTCGGCCGACAGCGAGTCCGACGTCAGTGGCCCGGTGGCGATCACCACAGGGCCGTCCAGCGAATCGGGAACGCGATCGATTTCCTCCCGGCAGATCTCGATCAGCGGATGTTCGGCGATCGCCGAGGTGACCGCGGCGGAAAACACCTCGCGATCGACGGCCAGAGCCGCGCCGGCCGGCACGCGCGCCGCATCGGCGGCACGCATCACGAGCGACCCGAGCCGCCGCATCTCTTCCTTCAGCAGGCCGACGGCGTTATCCAGCTTGTCGC
>JBOGIX010000123.1:0-5499 GCA_050744685.1 Vicinamibacterales bacterium
GTTGTGGGGGGCTCCGGGGGGCGAACCCCCCCGGACAAGGAAGAAGCAACCAGCGCGGCCGAAGGGCGCGCCAGCGGAGCGGAGCGGGGCGAAGGGGCCCCGCGAGCGACGCTGTAGGGGGGCCGGCGGGGCGAAGCCCCCCGGGAAAGAAAATGTCCGGAGGCGCATACAGCGCGTTGAGTGGGATGCAGGCACGGCTGATCGACCTCGATCGGCTGGCCGCCGATCTCGCGAACGTCGGCACGGCCGGCTACAAGACGGAACGCGACGCCAAGTTCGCGGCTGAACGCGATCGCTTCGCCGCGGCACTCGATTCCGCCGTGGACGTTGCGCCCGCCGGGTCGCGCATCGACTTCCGCGCCGGCACCATCGCCAGCACCGGCCGCGATCTCGACGTCGCGATCAAGGGCGACGGCTTTTTCGTCGTCGAGACGGCCAACGGTCCGCGCTACACGCGAAACGGCGCCTTCACCCGCAGCGCCGATGGCACGCTGACCACGATGGACGGCGAAGCCGTGCTCGGCGATGGCGGGCCGATCACGCTGACGACGCCAGGCGCGATCACGATTGGGGAGGACGGGACGGTCCGCTCCGGTGCGGCCATCGCCGGCCGGCTGCAGATCGTCAGCTTCGCCGAGGGAGAGCTCGAGCGCGACTCGGGCGCACGGTTTCGCGCGGTGCCAGGCGTCGACCCGACCACGGTCGACGACGCGCGCGTCGTGAGCGGCGCACTGGAGCAGTCGAATGTCTCGGTCATCGACCGCATGGTGGCGCTGACCGAAATCAACCGCGGGTTCGAGGGGCTGCAGAAGGGCGTCTCGGTGCTGTTCAACGACATCGACGCACGCGCGATTAGTGAGTTGGGGAAGAGATAACCGACACAGGACGTCAACTTCCAACTCCCAACTTCCAACTTCCAAGGCGCTCGGCTCGATAGAGCGGGGTGGAAGTTGAGCCACCGACGGAGACCAAGGACTTTCACCCGGATGCTGCGACCCTCGCGCTTTGGGCGTTGGGAGTTGGGCGTTGGGAGTTGACGTCCTGAAGGAAACCCTGAGAGGTAAGTCATGGGAATTAGAGCTCTTTACACCGCCGCGAGCGGCATGAACGCCCAGCAGGCGAACATCGACAACATCGCCCATAACCTCGCCAACGTGAACACGGCCGGGTTCAAGAAGAGCCGTGTCGAGTTCGAGGATCTCGTCTACCAGCAGATGAAGGCGCCCGGTTCGCCGACCTCGCAGGAGGCGGAGTCGCCGATCGGTCTCGAGGCGGGGCTGGGATCGCGTGCCGTGGCGACGGCGCGGAACTTCTCGAGCGGCAGCCTGCGGGCGACGCAGGGCCCGCTCGATCTCGCGATCGAGGGGCAGGGGTTCCTGCAGGTCACGCTTCCCGGCGGCGAGACCGGCTACACCCGCGCCGGGGCGCTGCACCTGAACGGTGAAGGGCTGATCGTCACCGCCGAGGGCTACTCGCTCGAACCGCAGCTGACGGTGCCCGCGAACGCGCTCTCGGTATCGATCTCGAAGGACGGCATTGTGTCGGTGTCGCTGCCGGGGCAGAACGCGGCGCAGCAGATCGGCACCATCGAGCTCGCCTCGTTCCAGAATGCCGCGGGGCTGTTGGCGCGCGGCGGCAACCTGTTCACGGCGACGACCGCGTCCGGCGATCCGACGACCGGTGTGCCCGGGACCGACGGGCTCGGCACGCTGGCGCAGGGCTTCCTCGAGGATTCGAACGTGAGCGTCGTCGAGGAGATGGTCAACATGATTCTCGGCCAGCGCGCGTACGAGGCGAACTCGCGGGTGATTCGCACGGCCGACGAGATGCTGCAGCAGGTCAACAACCTGCCCCGGTAAACCCTGAGCCGCAATGTGCTCGACCATGCGCACGCCTGAATGCCGCCGGTATTACGGCGGTGAGCTCAACCGGAACCGGCGTCGACGCGCGATCGAGTCGAAGGGTAAACAATGACCGTTCTCCGTTCTTCCTCTGTCTGGCTCGCTGCCGCTGCCGCGCTCGTCGCGACGACGGGGCCGGCCGTGCGCTCCGAGGGTATGGCCCGGACCGCGACAGGGGCCGTTGCCGAGGCGGTGGCGCAAGCGGTGGCGGAGCGCCTCGGGGGCGATGCGCGGGTCGAGGTCACCAGGCTGCAGTCGGCAGTCTCGACGGCGGCGGCGGTGACCGCTTCGCCCGCACCCGGCGCCCGCACCGGTGCGCCGGCCCGGTTCACGCTGTTCGACGCAGGAAAGCGGATCGGAACGGCGTCGGCCACCGTGCGCGTGACCGCGACCCACGTGCGGGCACGGCAGGCGCTGGCGCGAAACCAGCACATCACCGCCGCCGACGTGGAGGAAGTCGACGCCGAGCTCGTCGATCAGCCGATGCGCCGGCTGCCCGCGCTGAGCGATGCCATCGGCGCGCGTCTGCGGCGGAACGTGGCGGCTGGCGAGCCGATCACCGCCGCGGTGATCGAGGTGCCCGCGCTGGTGAAGTCGGGTGATGCGGTGCGCGTCGTCGTGCGTGTCGGCGCGGTGGAGGCCGAGGGACGCGGCGTCGCATCCGGCAGCGGCTACATCGGCGACATCGTCACGGTCGTGAACTCGGGATCGCGGCGGCCGCTGAAGGCACGGATTACGGGACCTGGCCAGGTGGAGATCATCCAGTGAAGACATTCGAGACAGTGCTGGCGGCGGCGTTCGCCCTCGTCATCAGCGCGGCGCCCGGGTTTGCGCAGAGCGGCAAGAGCAAACCGGCGAAACCTGCCGACAACTACGACGAGCTCTACGCGCAGTACCTGCAGCAGGCGCGTGTGCTGCCGCAGACGACCACCGCGCCGGACTCACAGTGGATGATCGGCCTCTTTGGCGACCTGCGGGCACGGCGCGTCAACGATCTCGTCACCATACGGGTGCTGGAAAGCGTGGCGGCGACGGGCGCTGCCGACTCCAACCTCGACAAGAGCAGCAAGGCGTCGGTGGGTGTGCCGAACCTGTTCGGGCTCGAGTCGAAGTACCCGGGAGCGATCGACCCGAGCTCGATGGCATCGGCGAGCTCGAACACCTCGTTCAAGGGGGGCGGCGCAACCTCACGCAGTGGCGACCTGTCGGCGGTGATCACGGCGCGAGTGTCCGAGGTGCTGCCAAACGGCGACCTTGCGCTCGAAGGCGTGCGCGAGATCGACATCAACGGCGACCGCCAGATCATCGTGCTCACCGGCGTCGTCCGTGCCGCCGACGTCGGTCCCGGCAACGTCGTGTCCTCGACCGCGATTGGGCAGATGCGCATCCGCTACTTCGGCCGCGGCCTGATCAAGGACAACCTGAACCCGGGATGGCTGGTCCGCGTCCTCAACAAGATCTTCTGACATGCAGCCTCGTCTTCTCGAACGCTACACAATGCCCCGCGTCTTCGGACTTCTTCTCGTTCTCGTGTGCGGCGCCGCGACGACCGTGGCCGCCCAGGGGCCCGCGGGCGGAGCGCGCCTGAAGGACATCGCGACCTTGCAGGGGCCCACGTCCATGCCGCTCGTTGGCTATGGGCTGGTGGTCGGCTTGAACAAGACCGGTGACCGCCGCCAGACGGTGTTCTCGGCGCAGACGCTCGCGAACATGCTCGAGCGGTTCGGCGTGGCCGTGTCTCCCAACGCCATCAAGATCGAAAACGTGGCCGCGGTGCTCGTCACCACCGACATCGGGCCGTACAACCAGCCCGGTTCGCGCCTCGACGTGATCGCCTCGTCCATCGGCGATGCGAAGAGCCTGCAGGGGGGCACGCTGCTGGCGACGCCGCTGCGTGGACCGGATGGGTCGGTCGTGGCGCTGGCGCAGGGACCGTTGTCGATTGGCGGCTTTGGCGCGGGCGCCGGCGGCACGAGCGTGACCGTCAATCACCTGACCGTCGGGCGCGTGCCGCGCGGCGCGCTGGTGCAGGTCGCTCGTCCGTCGGCGATGCCGACGGAAGGCGTCATCCGCCTGGCCGTGAACGAGCCCGACTTCATCTCGGCGCGGCGCATCGCGGCGGCCATCAACGAGGAATTGAACGCCGACGCGGCGCGAGTGGTGGATGCGGGCACCGTGGCCGTGGTGGTGCCGGACCGGTACCGGTCGTCAGTGCCCGACCTGGTCGCGCGGCTCGAGCCGCTGCCGGTCGCGATCGATTCGGCGGCGAGGGTCGTGATCAACGAGCGCACCGGCACGGTCGTTCTTGGCGGCGACGTCAGGCTTGGCCCCGCCGCCGTCGCGCACGGCGCGCTCTCGGTCCGCATCGCGACGGAGCTCAACGTCTCTCAGCCCGCGCCGTTTTCGCAGGGGCAGACGACCGTCACACCGAAGACCGGCGTGAGCGTGGACGAGGGGGATTCGCGCCTGGTGGCGCTCGAGACGGGGACAACACTGGCCGACGTGGTGAAGGCGCTGAACGCGCTCGGTGCGACACCGCGCGACATCATTGCCATCATGCAGGCGCTCAAGGCTGCCGGGGCGCTGCGCGCGGAGCTGATGATCCTGTGAACAAGGTCACCGAACTGATCGACCGGATGCGTGTCGCCGCGGGCGTCGGGGACCGCCCCGGCCAGCCCGATCGCGAGCAGGTGAAGCAGCTCGCCGCGCAGTTCGAATCGATGCTGCTCGTACAGATGCTGCGCGACATGCGGCAATCGGGCCGGTGGGACGACGAGTCGCCCGAGAGCGGCGGCCTGGGGGCGGAGACGTTCTTCGAAACGCTGGACGTCGAGCTCTCGAACTACCTCACCCGGGCCAAGGGGTTCGGGTTGTCGGAGCAGCTGCAGCAGGCGATCGAGAAGAGCGCGGCTGGACGGAAACCCGTACCGGATGTCGGGGAAGCGACACCTGCGCCGGAGCCGGTGGGTACGACGGGGCCGACGACGCGGGTGAACAGCGCCGAGTCGCCCGAATCCTCAGGGCCGCTGCGGTTCGCCGTGGCGCCCGGCTCAATCACGTCTTCGTTCGGCTGGCGGCAGGATCCGTTCACGGGAAAAGCACGGTTTCATCGGGGTATCGATGTGCGCGCGGCCTACGGGCAGGACGTTCAGGCCGCCGGCGGCGGACGAGTGGTCTTCAGCGGCACGCAGCGCGGCTACGGCAATACCGTGCTGGTCGAGCATGCCAACGGGGTGCAGACCAGGTATGCGCACCTGTCGGCCACGATCGTGCAGACAGGGGATGTGGTGGAAGTGGGACAGGTCGTGGGACGCGCCGGCCGGAGCGGCCGCGCGACCGGCACCCACCTGCATTTCGAGGTCCTCAAGGACGGCCGCCAGGTACCGCCGGCCGAAGCAGGGTTGACCTCGACCGCCGTCGAGTGAGGGGGCGCGACAGCCTTTCTGTGACACGCCGCAAGAGTGTCCCGGGCAACCCGAGGCGCCCGCGAGGACGCCGCAAGAGTGCCCCCCGGGCAACCCGAGGCGCCCGCGAGGACGCCGCAACAGTGCCCCCGGGCAACCCGAGGCGCCCGCGAGGACGCCGCAAGAGTGCCCCC
>JBOGIX010000124.1:0-3055 GCA_050744685.1 Vicinamibacterales bacterium
CACATGAAGTTCCGCGCCAAGAGCGTGCTCGGCCTGCCGCCCGAGAAGAAGGCGAAGTACATGGTGCGGCTGCCGGGCTTGGCCGACACGGTCGCGGCGCGGGCGCTCGTGAACTACCACCTCGGTCGCCAGCGGCCGATGATGGCGGCGTTCCTCGACGCGCTCGGCGTGGCGCACGAGGAAGGATTGATCAAGGACGAGACCATCGTGAAGCCGGAGTCGGCGAAACTGCGGTCGGCCGCCGAGGAGATCTCCGGCAAGTTCCCGGCCGAGGACGTGGCGTTGTACTTCTCCACGCTCGTGTCGCAGGATCCTGACACATGGGGAGAGCTCGCCGAGCTCCCGCAGACAACGGCCTGAACCGACGGCGGCCTACGCGCGAATGCGCGTGTGATCGAGGCCGGCCATCACCGCAATCTCCAGTGCAGCGCGGCGCCCGCTTTCGACCGCGCCGCTCATATACCCTTGCCACTTGCGGCTGGTGTGCTCGCCGGCGAAGGCCAGCCGGCCCGACGGCCTGGCGAGCCAGTCGCGCAACGCAGGATCGAAGGCGGGATCGAACGCGGCGTAACCGCCTCTCGCCCAGGCATCTCGTTCCCACGTGTATGACATCGCCGTCAGCAGCTTCGTGGGCGTCCCCATCCACGCAAGGCGCCGCGTCACACCGGGCCAGCCCTCGCGCTTGATGATGGCGCGCGTTTCGGCCGAGGCGCGTCCGCCGGCCAGGAGCGTGAGGATGCCGGGCGATCGCGACTGCTGTTCGTTGGCGTCCCATACCGCGCCCATGGGCTGATCGGTGCCGAACGCCACCGGCCTCGCGAACTTCTGCCAGAACCGCCGATCGAACTGCAGCAGGACCCGCGTGGCCGCGCCGTACTTCAGCGTCGTGATGGCGCGCCACTGATCCGGGGGCAGCGGCGGATCGAACTCCACGCGACGCAGCGTCGTAGCGGGCAGGGTCAGCACGACGTAGTCCGCGGTGATCTGTTGCAGCGAGCCCGCCTCGATCGCGATTCTCACCTGTCGCGGCGTCTGCACGACGCGCCGGACTGCCGAGTCGAGAATCAGGCGGCCGCGAAGCTCTCGTGCCATGGCCGAGGGCAGCGTGTCGTTGCCGTCCTGGAGGCGGTACATGCGGCTCGCGCCGGGAACGGCCCCCTGGGCGAACTGATCAACGAGGGGAAGCAGCGACAGGTCCTCGGGATCGGCGAGAAAGAAGCCGCGCAGGCCGCGGACCCCTGCGCTCAGATCCCGGTCGGCGTGGACGCGCCCGAGCCACGCGTTCACGGATTGGCGGGCTATCCAGCGCGCAACGCCGGAATCCCATCTCGAGTCGGCGGTCTTGTACGCCGCGATCTCGGGTTCGAGGAAACGCTCAGCGTGCGCGAAGGTGTCGGGGGCGTCGCGGATCCTCTTCGTGCCCGAGTTCGACGTGCCATAGAAGCCCCAACCGGTGCGCAGAATCCTGACAGGCTTCAGCTGAAGGTCCCCGGCGAGCTTCAACACATCTTCCTGCTCGGACTCAATCAGGTCGGCGCCGAGCTCCGCGTGCTGGCCGTTGGCCAGTCGAGTCCGCTCGGTGTGCACGCGTCCACCGACGCGACCTCGCGCTTCGACGACGGTAACCTCGGCGCCGGCGCGCTCGAGACAACGCGCGGCGGTCAGTCCGGCGAGACCGGCGCCCGCCACGACGACTCGTGTACTCCTGCGACGCGTTGCTGCCGGCATTCCTTCAGCATACCGTCAGCCGCAATACACGGAGTCGCCATCGATCTGACCATCACGTAATCCGAAGAGATTGTCACTGCAAGGCGCGATCGGCCCAGAGGTTCCCGCCGACGGCTGCGCTCTTCATGTCGTGCCCACGAGTCGCAGGTGATGTGCGGACCAGTCGCTGTCGAACACGCTTGCTGGATCGAGTCGCTGCTTCTCCCGCAGGAACTCCGGCAGGCGCGGGTGGCAGGCCAGTACCTGATCGGCACGCGCCCACCGGTGATAGGTCAGGTAGTAGCTGCCGCCGACCTCGATGGCGCGATCGATCAACCGGCGGAAGTCGGCCGCTACCTTTGCAATACCTTCGGGCGTGTGATCGACGTGCAGGTTGAACACGACACAACCCCATCGCTCGCGCGCCCACGCCAGCACCGACTCATCGTCTCGCTCGATGATGCGGATGGTTCCGTAGACGATATCGGTATCGTGCTGTCGTGCGTCGGAACGGACGGCCTCCATGAAGGCGGGCAGCGCCGCGCGAGGCACGTAGAGCTCGGAGATCATCTCGCTGCCGGGCACGGCGGAGTCCAAATCGAGTTCGTCGTGATAGCCGTCGTGATAGTCGGCGAGCTGATGCGTGTCCGACCAGTAGACCTGTCCGTCCGTTGCCATGTAGTAGCGCGCGTACTCTGCGAAGGCGCGCGACTTGTCGAGATGCGCGAGCCTGAGCAGCCGGTTCCAGTCGGGCCGCGTAAGCGCGTACTGGCCCCTGGGGACGCGCGCGTCGATCGGAATCGGACGATAGCAGGAAAAGACGCCGGCCTGCAGGAACTCGCGCGAACGCGGATCGATCGCGAACTGGAAGTCGCCATACTCGTAGCCTTCGCGAATCCTCGTCTCGAACAGGACCGGAAGATCGTCGACGCGTGCAATGGCGACACGACGCTCGACCTTCCTGCGCCGCGCCAGCCGCACCGTAACGCGGGCAATCGCGCCGAACAGCCCGTAGCCGCCGACCGCGAGCGCGAACAGCCGCGGGTTGCTGGTGCGACTGCACAGCCTCAGCTCGCCGTCGGGCGCGACGAGCTCGAACGACTCGATGTCAGACACGAATGGCGACAGCCGCAGGCCGCGGCCGTGGATGTTGGCCGACAGCGCCCCGCCGATCGTCAGTGCGTCGGCGCCGGTCTGCTTCTGGATGATGCCCCACGCATCCCGCGGATCCGGAAAGGTCCAGAGCAGGTGCGTGACGAGCCGCGGCCAGTCGATGCCCGCTTCCACGGTGACGAGCCCACGTTCGGCATCGACGTCGACCACACGATCGAGCCGAGTGGTGTCGACG
>JBOGIX010000125.1:0-2509 GCA_050744685.1 Vicinamibacterales bacterium
AGTATCAACCGCGCGCGCACACCACGGCCAACGCGCGGCGCCTCGTTGCCGCGGTGCTCGACGTGCCGCCGCGCGCACGCGCCGCGCGGCTGGAGATCACGGCCGACGAGCGGCGCCAGGCTGTCGATCGGCTCGGATCGCGCAACCGTCCCTTCGTCGGCGTGCACGTCAGCGGCGGACGCACCATCAAGCAGTGGGACCTCGACCGGTTCGCGGAAGTCGCATCACGGCTGGCGCGCTCGCGCGGCGCGACCATCGTGCTCACCGGCAGTGCTGCCGACCGCCCGATCGTCGAGCCAATTGCGCGCGGCCTGCCGGGGGCGAGCGTCGTGGATCTCGCAGGCGCGCTCGATTTACCGGCGCTCGCCGCGGTGCTCGAACAGCTCGACGTGTTCGTCACCGGTGACACAGGCCCGATGCACGTGGCCGCCGCGGTCGGCACCCCGGTGGTCGCGGTTTTCGGTCCATCGGATCCGGTGCGCTACGCTCCCGCCGATCCCGTGCACACGATCGTTCGCGTGGATCTTCCCTGCAGCCCGTGCAACCGGATCCGGATGCCGCCCGAGCGCTGCGTCGGCCACACGCCCGACTGCCTGACCGGTATCGACGTGGAGATGGTGTACCGCGCGGTAGAGCGAACGCTGGGTTCGCGCGCGCAGCACGCGGCGCCCCCGGCCGCGGCACGCGGACGATGACCTTCGACGCGACGCTGACGATCCGGTCCAACCTGGCTTCGCGCCGCGTGCGGCTCTCCGAGTACCTGGACGCGGCCGGCGCGGAGGCCACCGCCCGCCAGGCGAACGACTGGATCAAGTCGCTGCGCCTCGCACGCGTCGACGGCTTGCGCTTCCGCGAGCGCTTCATGTATCGCGGCGACAGCCTCTGGTGGTTCGCCGAGCTGTATCTGCACAAGGAGCGGGTGGTGCTCGGGCTGTTCCGCGCGATTCATGCCGGCACCGCGCTGCTCGAGCGTGAGCGCCCGTCGACATTGAAATTCGAGGAGGGGGGCGAACTGCCGCGCCTCGTCCTCCCACAGCTCACGCGCACGCGCGGCGTCTCGTACGAAGGCCCGCCCCTGCCGCAGCTCTCACGCGTGCGGCTCGCCCTCATGGATGCGCGAAGCACGGGGCTCATGATGGGCGCCGTCGGTTCCATGCATCGTCCTGTCCGGCGCCAGCCGACTCGCGCGACGGCGATCGCCGCCTTCGTGCACCGAGCGTTCTGGCGCGGACGGGAAGACGACGGGAGCGCCGAGTCGTATATCGGGCCGGTGCTGCAGGCCATCGAGAAGCAGGTGCCTGCGGGCGGACTCCAGTACGTCGGCGTTGGTCCGGCAACGAACTTCCGGGCGCGGCGCTGGTGGCGTCCGGCGGCTTCGACGCCGGACACCGTGACGCCCATCGAAGCGCTTGCGCCGCGCACTTCGCTCGCCGGATCGTCTGGCATCTGGGCTGCGCGGCATGCGATGCGGCGTGTGCTCGAGAACAGCGCCGACCTGCGACGCGCGTCCGTGATCGCCGACTGCGACTGCTGGCCGAGGATTGCCGAGGCCCTCGCCGGCGTGGCGCTGCTGCAGTTCACATGGTCTGCGCGTGCGATGGACGAGGCGTCAGCCGCCTTCGAGACGCTGCGGCCCGCGGTGGCATTGACCTACGCCGAAGCGGGCGGCTGGGGTCGTGCGCTGGCACTCGAAGCCAGGCGTCACTCGATCCCCTTCGTGGGCCTCCAGCACGGCTTCATTTATCGCCACTGGCTGAACTACCTGCACGAGCCGGATGAAATGCTGCCGTTGACGCCCGGGTCCGCGGACGCCGGGTTCCCGCATCCGACGTCGACGCTCCTGTTCGACGAGTACGCGGCGCGGCACCTGCGCGAGGCGGGGCACTTTCCTCCCGGCGCCCTGCGCGTGACCGGCAGCCCGCGTCTCGATCAGCTCGCCACGGTATTTCACGCGCTGAGCGACGCCGACGTGCAGGCGGCGCGGCAGGCGGCGGGCGCCGATGCGTCCCAGGCGCTCGTCCTCCTCGTCACGAAGTACTCCGAAGCGAAGGGCGTGCTGACGGGCCTGCTGGAGGCAGTCCGCTCGATGCCCGACGTTCAGCTCGCGATCAAGGCGCATCCGGCGGAGACGACCGCCCCCTACGAAGCGGACGCGGCCCATGTCCCCAACGTGCGTGTGCTGCCTGCGTCGGCGCCGCTCGCGCCGCTGATGCGCACCTCCCGCGCCATCGTGACCGTCAATTCCACGGTGGCGCTCGACGGCCTGGCCCTGGGCGTTCACGCGTTGAGCCTCGGGCTGCCGAACAACCTCAGTCCGTTCGTCGACGCCGGCGCCATCGCCGGCGCGCGCACCGACGCGGAAACGGCCGGGGTGCTGCGACAGCTCTTGTATGATGAACAATTCCGCGCGCGGCTGAGCGCGGCATCGCGCTCGATCGTGGCGACATGGCGCATGGCGCCCGATGGCGCCGCGGCCGACCGCGCCGCGGCGATCGTGCTCGAGCTCGCA
>JBOGIX010000126.1:0-6381 GCA_050744685.1 Vicinamibacterales bacterium
GCTCCATCGCGTGCCGCAGGGCGGTCGCGGCGTTGACCGCCGCAAACACCTCGCTCCTCGCCGCTTCGACGTCCCCCTCGAGCCCTTCGATCTGCGTCTGCACGTCGGCGTAGGCACGCTCCTCCGCCGCGAGGTCGGCCGCGGCCTGCTCGCGCTCGACCGACGATCGCGACGCCGCCTCGCGCCGCGCCTCGAGCTCGAGCCGCGCAGGTTCGCGGCGCCCGTCGAGCGCGGCCACTTCCGCTTCGATCTCCGCCGCCGTCGCGCCGAGCGTCTCGACTTGATGTCGATCGAACGTGATCTGCTGCTGCAGCCGTCCGATGGCCAGCTCGCGCGCGTGTGCCTGCTCGCGCGCGTCGGTCGCGGCGGTGTCCGCCTCGGCGAGCTGCAGGCGCAGCGCCTCGAGCGCGGTCTCGACCTCGGCGAGGTGTGCTGCGGCCGCCGCTTCACGTTCCCTCGCCTGCGACAGGCGCGCACGCGCCGACTCAATCGCTGCCCCGAGCGTGCGGTAGCGCTGCGCGAACTGCACCTTCTCCCCGCGCCGCAGCTCGTCGCGCAGCCGGCGGTAGCGGCGCGCCCGCGCTGCCTGGCGCTTCAGCGTGCCGCGCTGCTTCTCCACCTCGAAGACGATGTCGTCGACGCGCGTCAGGTTCTGCTGCGCCGCTTCGAGCTTCAGCTCCGCGGCGCGGCGGCGGCTCTTGTACTTCGTCACCCCCGCCGCTTCCTCGATCAACTGGCGCCGGTCGGTCGGCCGCGCGCTCAGGATCTGCCCGATCTTTCCCTGCTCGATGACGGCATAGCCCTTCACGCCGAGCCCCGCGTCCATCAGCAGATCCTGCACGTCGCGCAGCCGGCAGATCTCGCCGTCGATCAGGTACTCGCTCTCCCCCGATCGATACAGCCGGCGCATGAGCTCGACATCCCGAACGATCAGCGGGGTTTCGTCCTCGAGCACGGCGGTCGCGACGGCGACGCCACCCTCCGCGGTCGCGAGCACGGCGTCATGCGAGTCGACGTGTCCGTTGCCATGCTCCTGAGCATGCACCGCCCCATGTCCGTTGCCGTTGCCGTTGCCGTTGCCGTTGCCGTGGCCGTTGCCATTCGTGTGGCCGGCACGTCGCACGTGGCTCCCGTTCTGCCCGCTCCCGGGCACTCGCGCTGCCACGCCGCTGAGCTTCAGGCGCACTTCCGCGGCACCCGTCGGTCGACGTGCGTCGCTGCCGCCGAAAATCACGTCCTCCATCCGATCGCCGCGCAGGCTCTTCGCGCTCTGCTCGCCGAGCACCCACGTGAGCGCGTCGACGACATTGCTCTTCCCGCATCCGTTCGGGCCGACAATCGCCGTCACCCCCGTGTCGAAGGTGAGCTCGGATCGGTCGGGGAAGCTCTTGAAGCCGGCAATTTCCAGACGTTGCAGCCGCATGGAGTTGAGGTCCCTTCCGTTAGCTGAAAAACAAAAAGCCGCTCCGCGCGCGAGATGCCAGGCCATCGCGCACGGAAGCGGCTGGGAGCGCTTCGTGACCGCAGGTTGTATTCGAGTCTGAACGAGGTGCCAAGGACGGTTCCGCGAAACCCCACATCCCACCCAGAGCGGGATGGCCCCTTGGGGTCATCGAACGGCCGTCAGTCTAACAAGCCCCTATACCTTGGGGCAAGATCAAAGTCCGCCCCAAAATATAGCGGCCAAATGCCCTATTTCACCGGTCCCTGCTGCTCCTCTGCGAGTTGCGCGCGAGCTCCGTGAGACGCTGCGCCTCGCCGAACTGATTCAGTGCGAACCTCGCCTGCGGGTCCTGTGCGATCAGGTTCCGGCGCGCCTCCTCGACGCCGAAGAGCGCCAGGTCGATCTCGTAGTGCATCATCGTCTTGATGAACGGCAGGTCCGTGGCAAACGACGCCTCGTCGACCTCGATCTTGGAGTTGCCGAGTATCGTCTTGAACTCCTCGACCATCTGGTCGGTCATGGTGAAGCCCTTCGCAATGCGCTTCTTGTTCTTGTTGGCCGCGCTGAAGCGGGTGTCCCCTTCCGCCATGTACTGATCCGCGAACTTCGCGAACTCTCCACGTGCGTAAAGCTGGCGGCCGAAGCGGGTCGGCGAGAAACCCTCGACGGGGCCGGCCATGAACTTGTCGGGCTCGATGCCGCCGCCGCTGTAAACCTTACGACCAGCATCGGTGTACTTCAGCTCCGCGCTCGTATGCTGCCGCTCGGCCTTCTGCTCCCGCAACGTGTAAGTCAGGTACTCGTCGAAGCTGCCGTCCCACGGACGCTGAATCAGCCGGCCGCTCGGCGTGTAGTACCGCCCCGTCGTCAGCGCCAGCCCCGCATCGTCGCTGATGCGATAGACCGACTGGACGAGGGCCTTGCCGAACGTGGTTTCCCCGACCACGAGCGCGCGGTCGTGATCCTGCAGGGCGCCGCTGACGATCTCCGACGCGCTGGCGCTGTTGCGGTTGACCAGCACGACGATCGGGAGGTTCGTGTAATCGCTTGGCGCCGTTGCGCGGTAATCCTGGTCGGAGTTCGCGCTGCGGCCGCGCGTGTACACGATCATGTCGCCGCGCGGCAGGAACCGGTTCGAGATGGCGATTGCCTGATCGAGCGCGCCGCCGGGATTGTCGCGCAGGTCGAGTACCAGCCGCTTCATGCCGTGGCCGCCGAGCTCCTCGAGGGCGGCGCCAATCTCGTGGTTCGAGGTTTCCGTGAACTCGCCGAGCTTGATGTAGCCGGTTTCGCTGTCGATCATGAACGCGCCGCGCACGCTGACGATGTTGACTTCGTCGCGCGTGACGGCGAGGTCGATCAGCTGATCGTAGCCGCGGCGCTTGATCGAGATGTTGACGGTGGTGCCCTTGGGTCCCTTCAGCCGCTTGACCGCATCCTCGCTCGACATCCCTTTCGCATCTTCCTGCTCGATGCGGGCGATGATGTCGCCGCGGCGGAGCCCCTTCTTGAACGCCGGCGAGCCTTCGAAGATCGACATCACGGTGATGTCGCCGTCGATCGGCGAAATCTGGATGCCGAGGCCGTAATAGCGCCCCTCCTGCCGCTCGCGCATCTGCGCGTATTGGCGCGGATCGAAGAAGCTGGAGTGCGGGTCGAGCGTCTTCAGCATGCCTTCGACGCCGCCGTACACCAGGCGGTCGGAAGGCACCTCCTCGACGTATTCGCGGTCGATCGCGGCGAGCGCCGCGGTGAAGACGCGGTAGTGCTGCGAGACCTCGTCCTGCCTGGCCAGAACGCTGCCGTAGAATCCGCCCGCCAGGGTCGAGAGTATGACGGCGAGCAGCGCGACCGGGAGGAACCGGGAATTACGCATACTGCATCGTAACAGACCAAGTGCCATGCTCGCAACGACTTCCGGGCAGAAATGGGGCTCGACGATGGCTTGACCGGCTTCGCAACCGTTCCTATAATCAGTGTGATCCGCTAACCGACAGTTTTTCAGGGGTTTGATTTATGTTTGGTCCAATCGGGATGCCCGAGCTCATCATCATCCTGACGCTCGCGCTCATCATTTTCGGGCCCCGAAAGCTGCCGGAGCTCGGCCGGTCGCTGGGCAAGAGCCTTGGTGAGTTCAAGCGCGCGTCGAACGAGCTCCGCAATACGCTGGACGAGGAAATCCGCGTCGAAGAGGAGCGCACCAGCGCCCAGAGCGCGGCCACTCCTCCACCTCCGCCCCCGGTCCCGGAGGCTGTCCCCGTCCCGAACGAAGACGACTTCGCCAGCAATCCGGACGAGTACGGGCGCGATCAGAGCGTGCCGCGCGATTCAGGAACCGTGTAGCGCCCAATGGCGCCCGTGCCGACGCTCGAGCGGCCATCAGAGCCGCCGTCTACCCGTACGAAATCCGGTCCTCCGCAAATCGAACTGACTGACACCGACGAGCTGGAGCTCGAAAGCGGGCGCATGTCGTTCCTGGAGCATCTCGACGAGCTCCGGAAACGCCTGATCGCCAGCATCCTCGGCATCGCCATCGGCTGCGTCGTGTCGTTCATCTTGCTCGATCGGTACATCTTCCCGTTCATCCTGGTACCGATGCAGCAGATGTTGCCGAACGGCGGCACACTCATCAGCACCGAACCCACCGAGTGGTTCATGCTCTGGATCAAGGTGGGGCTTTTGGCCGGCGTGCTGATCGCCATGCCGTTCATCCTCTACCAGGTCTGGCTGTTCGTCGCGCCCGGTCTCTACTCACACGAGAAACGCTTCGCGATCCCGTTCGTCCTCTTTTCGTCGGTGTTCTTTTTCGGCGGCGCGGCCTTCTCCCACTACATGGCCTTTCCGGTCACATGGGGGTTCTTCATCCGCTTCAATCCGTCGTACGTGCAGTTCATGCCGCGAATCGGGCCGGCATTCGGTCTGTACGTGAAGATGCTGCTGGCGTGCGGCCTTGTCTTCCAGATGCCGGTCATGGTCTTTGCCCTGGCGCGCATGGGCATGGTCACGGGCAGGTTCCTGCTCCGGAATTTCAAATACGCCACGCTGATCATTGCCATCCTCGGCGCCATTCTCAGCCCTGGCGGGGACATCGCCTCGCAGATGATTCTCTCCGGCCCGATGCTGGTGCTGTACATCCTCAGCATCGGCATCGCGTTCGTCTTCCAGAAGCGAAAGAAGGCGGAGGAGTAGGCCGATAAGACAACTTAGGAACTGGGAACGGGGGATCGGTTCTCGGGGCTCGGGGCTCGGGGGCTCGGTAACTGGCGAATGCGAAGGCAAGGGCTGGAAGCGGGAAGCTGGAAGCTGGAAGCTGGAAGCTGAGAGATGTTGAAGTCCACTGACGCCGAGGTCCGCGGGTTGATTGCGTCGCTCGGCGCTGACGAGGTGGCGCGGCGCGAGGCGGCGGTCGCGCGGCTCATCATCATCGGCAACCGCGCGGTGGGTCGGCTGGTCGCGTTCGCGGAATCGTCGCCGGATCGCGAGACTCAGCTGGCGATCCTGCAGATCCTCGAAGCCTCCGGAGACGACCGCGCCCTTCCCGTGGCCAGGCGCGCGCTGGCAGCAGGGGGAGACGTCGCCGTCGCGGCCGTCGCCGTACTCCGCGAGCTGCTCGCCCGCGGCTCGGGCGCCACGCACGTCGAGGCCCTCGATCTCCTGCTCACGATCTCCGCGGATGCCGCCGTGGAACGGCGCGTCCGCGCCGCAGCCGATGCCGCGCTCGGCACGGCGCCCGACGACATCCGCCGCGCGGTCAAGACGACATCCTCGCCAACGGCGCCAGCCGATGCCGTCTGGGAAGACGCGCTCGAAGGGCGGCTGCCCGACGAACCGGCCGCCCTCGGCGATGCGCTACCCGGCCATGCGGAGCACGCGCCGCTCGCCGTGGTCCATCGCGTCATCGCTTCGGTGCGCGAACGCGAACAGTCCCCTTCCGCTCGCCGGCGGCGCAGCGAATGGCAGAGCGTTCGGGGAGCGCTGCATCACGCGCTGGCGCTCCGGGACAGCCGCATCGCGCTGTACGATCTTCGCGAAACGCTGGACAGCACGAAGCAGCCGCTGCCAGCGTCGTTCCTCTCCGCCATCACCGCGATTGGCGACCAGTCCTGCCTCGAACCGCTCGCCGCGGCGTTCGCGCGCGCCGCGTTCGAACACACGGCGTGGCGCGATCAGCTCGCTGAGGCGTTCCACGCCATCGCCAAACGCGAGCACCTCACCAAGAAGCACTCCGCCATGCGTCGCGCGCTCGCAAAGGCACCCGAGTTGGGCCGCTGAGTACCTTTTAGCAACGCCGTTCACCCTCACGCTGCGATCGTACCAAGAGCACAAAAGGCCTAGTACGCTTTCGCGAACCACGCTTCCGCAGACGACGGCTTACCGCAGCGCACGCACGTGCCGGAAATCCGCTCGCTGCCGAATGGGATGTTGCGTAGCGTGGCCTGCGTGTCGGCCTTGATCTGCGCTTCGCACTCCGCGCTGCCGCACCATCCGGCAATCACGAACCCTGGCCGCCCTTCCATCGTCGCCTTGAACTCGTCGTACGAGGAGACGCGCGTGGTGTGCTCTTCGCGGAACTTCAGTGCGCGCTCGAAGAGTGCCCGCTGGATCTCGTCGAGCAGCGGCGGCACGGCCGACCCCAGATTGTCGTTCGGCATCGACGACTTCTCGCGCGTGTCGCGCCGTGCAACGACGACCTGCCCTTTCTCGATGTCCTTCGGACCGATCTCGATACGGAGCGGCACGCCACGAAGCTCCCACTCGGCGAACTTCCAGCCGGGGGTATATGCCTCGCGATCGTCGAGCATCACCCGCACGTTCGCGGCGACGAGCGCCGCCTGGATCTCCCGCGCCTTCGGCAGCACGGTCTCCTGCCAGTTCCCGCGCGGAATGGGCACGATGACGACCTGATACGGCGCCAGCCGCGGCGGCAGGATCAGGCC
>JBOGIX010000127.1:0-2750 GCA_050744685.1 Vicinamibacterales bacterium
GTGTACATGAAATAGCGCTCGTCGAGCAGCCCGACCGCTTCGAGATCGGTGCGCCGGGCGGCCAGGCAGGCACCGCTGACCCATTCGCGCGTCCCGGCCATGCGCGTCCACCGATCCACACGGCGGACGACCGCTCGGACCCGCCGACGGTACAGATCGCCAACCACCTTCTGCGCCAGCTCGCCGAGCGGGCCGATCGTCCAGCCAAACGAGAGCTCAGGGAAGCCCCGCTCGTCGACGAGCCGGGGGCCGGCGGCGGCCGCGTCGGGGTGTGCGGCGAGCCCGCGCAGGAGCGTCGCCACCGCTCCGGGCGGCACGATCGTATCGGGATTGAGCAGCAGGACGAACTCGCTCCGGGTCGCGCGGATCCCGAGATTGTTCGCCCGCGCAAAGCCGAGATTTGCGCCAGCTTCAATAACCGGCACGGTGGGCCAGTCGCGACCCATCATGTCAAGCGTGCCATCCGCCGAACCGTTGTCGACGACGGTGATCACCGTCTCGAACGGCTCGGTGTTTCCGGCAAGGGACCGCAGGCAGGCTTCGAGCTCAGCCCGCACGTTGTAGCTGACGATGACGATGGCCAGTGACGAATCGTCAGGCACCGGCGGCTTCCTCGAGCGCGGCCAGTGTGGCGGCGGCGGTCCGATGCCAGTCGTAGCGCGCCAGGAGGGCGTCGGCGTGGCGAAGAATCTCGCGTCGCGAGGCCGCGTCGGTCAGGAGGCTCGTGAGCGCATCGGCCAGCGCGCCATGGTTCGAGAGATCCTGCGGCACGAACCGCGCCGCCGCGCCGTACACCTCCCGGGCAATCGGCGTATCGAGCACCACGGACGGCACGCCGGCCGCCAGGGCTTCGAGCGGCGTCAAGCCAAATCCCTCATAGTCCGACGGAAACGCGAACACCATCGCGCGACGATAGAGATCGTGCAGCGTGGCTTCATCGACGTATGAACGCAGCGTCACCCGGTTTCGAATGGCCGGCGGGCAAGTGGCCATGGCCTGGAAGGGATCCATCGGAGGGTAAGTGCGATTCTCGCCGACGATCTCGAGGCGACTCTGGGGCACCCGGTACGCCACCGAGTCCACAAACGCCGCGATCAGGCGATCGACGTGGCGACGCCGAAAGATCGATCCGACGAACAGAATGATGGGCTCGCGGCCTTCGATCGGGCCGTGTTCCGTTGGACCGCCATTGCCTGTCGGCATGGCCGGCGCCCGTGTCATGCCAAGAGGCACGACGCGGACTTTCTGAGCCGGGATGCCCAGATACCGCACGATCTCATCGCGCGAGAACGCCGAATCGGTCACGACCACGCGCGCGCGGCGCGCCGACCACGCGGTCAGCACCCGCCGCCGGGTGCCTTCGCGCCGTGAAAACCATTCAGGATGCGCCGCAAACGACACGTCGTGGACCGTCAGCATGGTCGGGCACGCCGCCGTCAGTGGTGCCGTGTAGGCCGGCGCAAAGAGGACATCGGGCGGGTCCTTCGCGAGAGCCCGGGCAAGCGACCACTGCTCCCAGTGCGTGCCACCGCCGCCAGGCACGACCTCCACCGACGATGGAAAGCTGGCAGGGACTGTCGGCGCTCTGTGTGCGTAGAACTGCCAATCGTGGCGGCCAGCGTCGTGACCTTCGGACCACGCCGCGATGAGCTCCGACAGGTACCGTCCAACGCCTGTCGGCTTTCCGGTGAGCTCGCGGGCATCGACGGCGATTTTCATCGGCGATGCCTTGCGCGCGCCGACAATGCGGCACGGTACGCTTCGAGCGCCGAGCCGGCGCACGCGTCCCAGGTGTATCGCCCGGCCTGGGCGAGCCCGAGCGACGTCGCCGCGCGCGCTGCGTCGCCATCGAGCAGGCGTTCCATCTCGTCGCCGATCGCTTCGGCATCGTCGGGGTCGACCGGCAGGGCCGCCGGTCCCGCGACCTCCGGCAACGAGCCGCGGTTCGAGATGACCACCGGCACTCCACACGCCATGGCCTCGAGGACCGGCAGTCCAAAGCCTTCGTCGAATGATGGCAGCACGAGCATGCGCGCATCGCGATAGAGCTGGCGGCGCTCGCCGTCGCTCACGTAGCCGAGTACGCGAATATGTTCGCCGAGGGGCTTGGATTTCGCGCGCGCCAGGGCCGCGCGGCCCGAATCGGTCACACGTCCCGCCAGCACCAGCGGCGGCGCGTCGGGGCGACACGCCCGCAACCTGGCATATCCGTCGATCAACCCCGCGATGTTCTTCCGCGTCTCGAGTGTGCCCACAAACAGGATGGCGGATCCCGGCGCGCGGATGGCGCGCTCGTTGGCCGTCGCTGCGGCCCACGACGGCGCGCCCGGCGAGCAGACGGTCACACGATCGCGAGGGACGTCCAGTACGCGCCCGACCTCGCCGGCGGCGTACTGCGACGAGACGACGATGTGATCGGCGCGACGGGCGTGCTGATGCACCAGCGCCGGATAGTCGCGGCGCATTTCGGCCCTGGACTGGTCCGGATGTGACAGGAAATGCAGGTCGTGAATGGTGATGACCCGGGCTGCGTGCGCCGTGGGGATCATCAAGGGCGTCTGGGCATGCACGACGTCGGAGGGGCCGGCGAGCCACTCGACGGGCGGCCATTCGAGTCGGTTCCAGGTGAATGTGAGCGCGCGCGCCGGAATCCGCCGGTCAACAATCGCGACCCCAGGCAACTCGGCGTGAATCTCGGCGCCCGGCCGATCTTTCCATGAAGCGGTGAGGATGGTGAGCTCGTCGCCGCC
>JBOGIX010000128.1:0-6429 GCA_050744685.1 Vicinamibacterales bacterium
GCGTGCCGGTATCGTCTAGGGGTCAGGACACGTGGTTCTCAGCCACGGGACCGGGGTTCGAATCCCCGTACCGGTACCAACCTTCGCTCACGACTCACGCAAAGGTTGCCCACCGAAGCTCGCGTCGATCCAGGCGAGCGACGGTGGGCCGCCGAGGCGTTCGCGGCGAGCTACGGTCGGCAAGCCACGCGCGTTAACCGGCCACCTGCACGTCAACGGTCATCCGACGCGTCTTTTTGTCTACGGTGCGGAGAAAAATCGCCGCCGGCCTTCTGCTCGGTCTGGGCGCTGCGGCGTTCGTGCTGCTGCTTGGCTGGACGGGCTCGCTCGACGTCGCGGAGCTCAAGACCTACGACTGGCGCATCCGCCGCGCCGCCGCTCCCGCCACCGTCAACCCCGATATCGTCCTCGTCGAGATCAACGACGCGAGCCTGCGCGACTTCGAGAAGGTGATCGGGCGGTGGCCGTGGCCGCGCATTGCGCTCGGCACCGCCATCGACTTCCTGGCTCGCGCATCCCCGAAGGTGATCGCGGTCGACTTCTCGATCCTCGAACCCGACATTCGCCTGGGATTCCCGATCGGCGACGGCACGATGACTGGCAAGGAATCAGACGACGCGCTGGCCGGATCGGTGGATGCGGCGGGCAACGTCATCATGCTCGCCGACGCCGTGTATCACGGTACGGTTGGCGGCGACCCGGCGCAGCGCCAGCCCGACTTCCCGAGCGTCCCTTATCGTCTCGGGCCGCAGATCGAGGCACGTCCGCTGATCGTGCCGCCGTTCCCCGCGCTTCGCGATGCGGCCGCGGCGATCGGCCACAACCTCCTGATCCTCGATAACGACGGCCCGGCACGGCGCATGGCCCCCTTCATCCGCATCGGCGATCGTTACGTCCCTTCACTCGGTGTGGCTGCCGCGCTGAAGGCCATGAACGCCAGGCCGGAGGACGTCGTCCTCGAGCGCGGAGGGATCCGCATACGCGACCGCGTGATCCCGCTCGTGCCGACCAGAATTCCAGATCTCGACAATCCAGCGGGACAGCACGATCAGCTCACCATGATGGTGAACTACCTCGCGCCCGAGCTGGTGAACGGCGAGCGGCCGTATCCCTCGTACGAGATCCGGCACGTGATGCTCTCCGAGGAGCAGATGCGAGCGTCTGTAACGCCGATGCTCGATCCCGCACTATTCAAGGACAAGGTCGTCTTCATCGGCCTCTCGGCTTCCGGACTGGTGGACATCATTCCGACGCCGTTCGGCGAAACGGTGCCCGGGATCCAGCTTCACGCGAGCATGGCCGACAGCATCCTGTCGAACCGGTTCATCCAGCCGGCGTCGGACTGGACGCGCGTCGCGGCCACGATCGGACTGGCGGTGCTGGTCGCGCTGCTGGCGACAACGCTCCCGTATATCGCGGCGGCGGCTGGGGCGCTGCTTGTCCTCGGCGGGTGGACCTGGTTCGGCCTGCACGAGTTCCGCGCTGGCGCCTGGATGAACATGTCGCAGCCGCTGCTCGGTTCGGCGGTGGCGTTGTTCGCCGGCACCGCCTATCAGTACTTCGTCGAAGGTGCGGAAAAGCGCGTCGTCAAGAAGCTGTTCGGGCGATACGTGTCGAAGGACGTCTTTCAGCAGCTGATCGCCAACCCGGAGCTCGCCGAGCTCGGCGGCAAGCGGCGCGAGATGACCGTGCTGTTCTCGGACATCCGCGGCTTTACGGCGATGACCGAGAAGGGCGACCCCGAACAGCTCGTCGCGCAACTGAACGAGTACTTCTCGCGGATGGTCAGGATCGTCTTCCAGCACCACGGCACGGTCGACAAGTTCGTCGGTGACATGGTGATGGCCCTCTTTGGTGCACCGCTGGACGACGCGGATCACGCCGATCATGCGGTCGCGGCGGCGGTGGAGATGGTCAGCGAGCTCGGTGAGTTGAACCGGAAGTGGGCGGCCGAGGGCCGGCCGCTGCTCGATATCGGCGTGGGCGTGAACTCCGGCGGCATGATCGCCGGCAACATCGGCTCCTCGTCCATCATGAGCTACACGGTGATCGGCGACGCCGTGAACCTCGGCTCGCGGCTGGAGTCCCTCAACAAGGAATACCGGACCCGGATTATCATTAGCGACGCGACCCGGTCGCTCCTCCACGGCAATTTCACGTTCCGTCCGCTCGGCGAAGTCGTCGTGAAGGGCAAGACACGTCCCGTCGCCATATTCGAAGTGGTCGTCCCGTCGCCGCTGCCGGCGGCACCCGAGGAAGCACACATATGAAGCACACAGCCCTGGCCGTTGCATTTCTGCTGTCAGCCGCACCGGCCTTCGCGCAGTTCGGCGCCCTGGATCGCCTGAAGAAGGGGGCGGACACTGCCAAGAAGGTGGCCGACCTGAATATCAGCGAGAAGGACGAGCGCGCGATCGGCGAGGCGGTGAGCCTCAAGCTCGTCGACCGGTTCGGCGTCTATCAGGATGCCGCGGTCACCAAGTACGTCGCGCTCGTCGGCACCGTGGTGGCGCAGGGCAGCTCGCGCCCGAATCTGGACTGGAAGTTCATCGTCCTCGACAGCGAAGGGGTGAACGCCTATGCCGCGCCGGGGGGCATCGTGCACATCACGAAAGGTGCGCTCGGCCTGATCAAGAGCGAGGCGGAGCTCGCCGGCGTGCTCGGCCACGAGCTCGCGCATGTGACGGCCAAGCACACAGTCAGGGCGATTCAGAAGTCAAAGGCCGTCGACCTTGGCAGCGACGCGGCAGGTTCGCGCGGCGGCCTCGCCGGCAGCGTCGTCAATCGCCTGGCCGATGCCAGCTACGACATGCTGTTCGAGAACAAGATGGACCGAGACGACGAGAACGAAGCGGACAAGGTCGGCGCTTTGCTCGCCAGCAAGGCAGGCTATTCGCCCCGGGGACTGATGGAGTTCCTCAATCACCTGGCCGCGCGAAACAAGGACGTGGCGCAACCGAACGGCCTCTTCGCGTCGCATCCCCAATTGAAGGAGCGTCTGGAACGCATCGAGCGCGCCATCAAGCAGGACAAGCTGACGGCGACCGCGACGGTGCAGCCGCGTTATGCGAAGACGATCACCTTCGACGCCAAGGCTGTGGTCGATGTCCCGACCGTCGAGGGTGGATCGAAGGGTGTTGCAGGACCGAAGAAGGAAGAAGAAAAGAAGGAACAGCCGAAGAAGCGAGGCTTCGGACTGGGCGCCCTGTCCAGCAATCTGTCCGGCGGCAAGCAGGCCGAGTCCACTCAGGCATCCGCCTCCGCGGGCGGCCGCGCCGTCGCGGGTCGGGACAACGTTGCGGCCGGCGGCTCCAACAAGAACCTCGTGCCCGTCTCGGTCTCCGCCGCGGACGTTGCCGAGTTCAAGAAAGGCATCGCCTAGGTCGAACTGTCCGGGTTCCCCGGCCTACCGGCAGCAATGCCTCACTATCCCGCGCATCTCCTGATGGGCGTCGCGGCCCTGGCCGCGACGCTCTTTGTCTGGAGCATCACGCTGAACCGCCTCGTCAGGCGAAAGCTGAAGCTCTCCCTCTTCCTGCTCGCCGCGTACGTCCTCCTTCACCTTGCTTACCTGCTGCGCCCCGAGCTCGCCGGCGGCGGACCGGATCTCTCGGCGCCGACGCCCGCGGACCTGAGCTACGGCATCCGGCCATTCGAGCGGCTGGCGCTGGCCGCGGCGATCATCAACCTGCTCGTCATTGGCCTGATCAACCCGCTGCGGCAGGATCGCGTCCGCGAGCGGTTCCCGGCGATCCTGCAGGACGCGATCGTCATCGGCATCCTGCTCGTGGTGGCGACGCTCGTGTTCAAGGAGCAGCTGCTGACGACGTCGGCCGTCGGCGCGGTGGTGGTCGGCTTCGCCTTGCAGGACACGCTCGGAAACGCGTTCGCCGGACTGGCCATCCAGAGCGAGCGCCCGTTCAACGTCGGGCACTGGATCAAGGTCGCGGATTTCGAGGGGCGGGTGGCCGAGGTCACGTGGCGCGCCACCAAGCTCCGCACGCGCACCGGCAATTTCATCGTCGTCCCGAACAACCTGATCGCGAAAGAGGCGATTACCAACTACTCGGAGCCGGTGACTCCGTCGCGGCTCGAGGTCGAGGTCGGCGTGGCCTACCAGGCGTCGCCGGACGTCGTCAAACGCGCGATGCTGGAGGCGATCTCGCAAACGTCCGCGGCGCTGGAGCGTCCGGCGCCCGACGTGCTGCTCGTGGCCTTCGACGCGTCCAGCATGAACTACCGCGCACGCTTCTGGATCGCCGATTACGAATTCGATGACGAGGCGCGGGACGAGGTGCGGACGGCGATCCACTATGCGTTCGCGAGACACGGGATCGAGATTCCGTACCCGATCCAGGTCGAGTACTCCCGCGACCTGTCTGGGCCCGATGCCGCGGCGCTGCAGCGGGATCGGCAACAGGTGCTCGACACCGTCGATCTCTTCAGCACGCTGTCCCCGGAACAGCGCGCATCGCTCGCCGCATCGACAGTGACGCGGCTGTACGGCAATGGGGAAGTCATCGTACGGCAGGGGAAAGCGGGCGATTCGATGTACGTGGTGTGCTCGGGCGGCGTGTCGGTGGTGATCGAGCCGGAGCGCCAGGAAGTCGCGAGCATCGGCCCGGGTGGGTACTTCGGGGAGATGTCGCTGCTGACGGGCGAGCCGCGAACGGCGACGGTCCTGGCTCGCGGCGAGACGGTGGTGCTGGAGCTGACCGCCGGGCAGTTCCGGAACCTGGGCGTCGAGAGCCCGGAAGCTGTCGAGCGTGTCGGGTTGGCCGCGGTGACGCGGCGTGAAGAGCTGGATCGCGTGCGGGCCGCGACGCGGGGCGTCGTCGTTGCCGACGCCCCGGCCACGTTCATGGCGCGTATGAAGAAGTTCCTGCGCTTGCGCTGACCGCGCGCCGCTTCATCCCGCTGGCGTGTCAGCGGCGATCAGCGATACCGCCCTTCGCGGTAACCGCGCTCGTAGCCTTGCTGGAACCCGCGCCGGTAGATGTCCTTGTACTCTTCCCGCGACCCGTAGCGCCGCTCGTAATGACGATCCCCACCGCGGTACCACGAATGGCGCACGGGATCGAAGCTGCGGTCCTTCCGCGCGTCTTCCCGTCCCTTCTCGTAGCCATCGCGCACGCCGTTGTCGAACCCCGGCGAATAGTACGCACGGCCACCCCAGCCTCCGTATCCACCCTGCTGCCCGTAGGGACGCTGCGACCCGTAGACGGGCGGTCGAGTATTCCGTCCGTAGCGTGAGTAACGCGAGTAGCCGTCGGCATAGCCGGCCGCGTAGCCGTCGCGGAAAATCTGGCGATAGCGATCGCGGCTGCCATACCGGCGGTTGTAGCCCCTGTCGCCGCGCTGGAAGTCGCGCTCGTCCTGATATTCGAACCGATCGCCACGACGGCCGTCCTGCTCGCCGCGCCTGAAGCCTTCGCGATAGCCCTGATCGTAAGCGGTCCGTCGCACGTCGAAATACGGCGCCTGCGCCTCGCGTGCATACGCATAGCCGGCAGTGCCCGGCGGCAGCCGCGACGGCGATTGCGCCGACGCAATCACCGGAGTGATCAGCAGAGCTGATGCGGCCATCGATGCCAGAAGCCTGGTGAATGACATGGGCGGTTACCTCTGCACGGTGGATCCGCAAGAAGCAGGCCCGGCATGAATCGTCGAAATGGCGCTAAATTTGCGATCGCGCCCGGCACTCAGGCCGCGGGCGAGGACAAGAATGTCCTCGAAACGCAACGCGCCGGCGGGGCCTCGGTTCTATTTCGACCAGACCAGAACGCGGTCGCCGTCCGGCGCCTGGTGATCGACGATCAAGGTCGGACCGAACCGCTCGAGATCCTCGACGGTGAGGCGCAGGTCTTCGAGATCCATGCGGTTCCCGTTCAAGTCGATCGTCGCGTTGCCGGCCTTCATGCGGAGCAGCCAGAACGGCAGCTGGAAACGGACGATGCGCCCGTCGGAGGGATCGAACGCCAGCACGTGGAGATAGTCGGGAGGCGTTGCGTGAGCGGGGGCGGGACGATCGGTATGAGCTTTCCTGACGTTGCCGCGACGGTCGAGCTCGATCAGCGGTTTCTGTCCGGCGAATCCGGCCTTGACCTTGTCGAACTCCGCGGCGGCTGTCGCCGGCGTCGCCTCGCTGGTATCGATGTGCCTCGAAACGAAGTAGAAACCGACCCCGGCGATCGTCACCAGGCCGAGGATGCCGATCACCGCGACGGCAACGACGATCCAGACCCAGGTCTTGACCCTACCGGCCATGCGCGCTCCTGGCCAGGCGGCGTGCGTCGGCGACGCACACGGGATCGCTGCCGAGCGTGCAGAGCGATTCGGCGCGGGCGGCCTGCACGCGCGCCTTCTCGCGGTCGCCGCCGCGCATCGCCAGCCGCGCGAGATCGGCGTGCGCCCTGCCCCGTACCCAGT
>JBOGIX010000129.1:0-9209 GCA_050744685.1 Vicinamibacterales bacterium
CCGTTGGCGGCGATCAGTCCCGCATACCCCGCGTACTCGCTGATCTCGATCGGGACGATGTTGTCCTTGAACTGGAAGGGGGCAGGCGGCGACAGTCTGGGGACTTCGACCTGCACTTCCTGGACTTCCGGCGCGGCGCCCGAGTCGGCGGACTCCGGCGCGGCCGGGTCTCCGCCGCCCATGCGGCTCAACACCATGTACGCGCCGAGCGTCACCAGCCCCGCGACGAGCAGAATGGAGACGAGCTTGCCGAGCGCCGTGAATTTCGGCTGGTCGTTCATCGTTCAGGCCCGATCTCTTTGGACGCGACCGGCGTCGACTCGCCCGGGGCCGGCGTGGTCTGGATGCCCTGCGTCGCGAGGAACTCGGCGAGGGCGACCTGCTCGAGCGCCTTGCGTTCGTCTTCCTTCTCCTGCACCGTCTCCATGTCGACCATGTCCTTGGCGAGCCGTGCCTTGCCGGCCGACACCTCGTAGCGCTTCTGCAGCACTTCGTCGACGCGCTTCATCGTGTCGCCGAGATCGCCGACCTTGAACGCCACGCTCGACAGCGCGGAGGCCGCCTCGGCCTGCGCTTCCTTGATCTTCACCTGCGAGAGCTGCTTCTCGAGGCGCCGGACCTTGTCCTCGAACTCGCGCTGGGCGACCTTGGCCTGGCGCAGGTTGGCGTCGTAGGCTTCCTCGGTCTCCTTCAGCTCCTGCGAATCGGTCTGCAGGTCCGCCTTGAGCTCCTGCAGCTCGCGCGCGAGCGTGCCGGCCAGGTCCATGTTGCCGGCGCGGTGGTTCGCGAGGATCCGCCGCTCGAGCTCCTGCGCGCGGCTCGCCTTCCCGTTCACCTGGCTCTTCAGCCGCTCGGCCACGCCGGCCATCTTGGCGAGCGCGAGGTTGTACTGCGCCATGCGCCCGCGGAACTCCTGCCGCGCCGACTCCATGAGCGCCTCGGGATTCGCCTCTTCGATGCCGCTGATGAACAGGCCGAGAAAGCCGCGAAACAGCCGTCCGATGCGCCCAAACATGCTCTTGCCTCCTGAAAGTTGTGCAATCTTAACGCTACTCGCCCCCCGACACTCTCGGGGTCACTCAGTCCGTCGAAAGGGTCGCGGGCTCGGCGTCGCTTTCAACTCCCAACTTCCAACTTCCAACTCCCAAGGGCGCGCGGTTCGCGACAGCGGGGTCAAACTCAGTGGGAAAGGCTGGCAGGGACGCCTTCCACCCCATTGATTCAACCCGAGCGCCTTGGAAATTGGGCGTTGGAAGTTGGGAGTTGAAAGGAATCCCCGCCCGCGAGCCGCGGTCTAAATGAACCGTCTCAGCGCATCGATGCGCGTTTCGAGCTCTTCGGGAGTCAGGTCGCGGTACTTCGCGGGAAGGAACCGGACGTCGGTGCATTCCTTCACCGCGACCAGATCCATGTATTCGAGCTTCCGGGTGTGAGGGTTGGGGCGCACTTCGCTGATGACCTCCGCCAATACGTCGCGCAATGGTTTCCGCGGCTCCGGGCTGAGTTCGTGCACTCTCAACGCTCTGACGAGCACCCCTTCCAGCTCGTTCCCCCCGAGCGTCACCTCGTCGGCGAACGGCGGCAGATCGTCGGCGGTCAGCGGCAGCTTCAGCTTCTTCGCGATCGCGAGCAGCAGCGCCTGCCGCTCCTCGGCTGTCTCTGGCGGGAACAGCGGGATGTGCACGTCGAGGCGTCCCTGCCGCTTCAGGTCGACTTCCACGAGATCGGGCCGTGACGTGGCGAAGACCCAGACGATGCGGCCGCGGTTGCGCGTCTCGGACATCTCCTTCGCCAGCATGGAATAGACGCGCCCCGACAGGCCGCTGTCGCCGTCGCCCCCTTCGCGCTTTCCCGACGCCTGATCCGCTTCGTCGACGAACACGACCACCTGGCCGAGCGCGCGCAGGATGGCGAAGATCTTTTCGAGGTTCGATTCGGTCGCGCCCACCCACCGATCGCGGAAGTTCTTGAACACGACGCACGGAATGCCCAGCTCGCCGGCCCAGCACTGCACGAGGAACGTCTTGCCGGTGCCGATGCGCCCCGAGATGAGATAACCCATCGGGAGCGCACGCACGGCGCCGCGCTTGAGGAGCTCGGCGTCTTCGCGCAGCCATGTCTTGACCGCTTCGTGGCCGGCCACGTTGTCCAGCGTGAACGGCGACTCGATGAAGTCGAGCAGCCCCTGCGCCTCGCGCTCGATGAGATCTTTCTTGATCTGTCCCAGCCACGCATTGGTGATGCGGCGATCGTTGCCGAGGGCGAGCGCGATGGCCGTGCGCGCGCCGACGCGGCTCAGGCCCGTGAGCCGCGTGCCCAGCGTGTCGAGCGGGACGTCGCTGCGCGAGGCAAGGTCGGGGAACTGCGTGGCGGCCAGCGTCCTCACGTAGGCGATCATCTCCGCTTCGTCCGGCAGCGGCAGGTGCAGCGCCGCGGCATGCGGGTTGTCCACGACGAGATCGCTCATGTCGTGCAGCCCTTCGCTCACGAGCACCGTCACGATGTTCGACTGCACGATCGCGGGATCGTTGGCCCAGCCAAGCACCTTCACCGTGTTGGCGGCGAATGGCCCTCCGAGGTGCGCCGCGTCGCCGCGCGGGACGACGAACTCGGCGAACTCGATGATCACGGCGATGCGCTTCGGCGTCGCGGCGGGCGCGCCCGGCAGCGCCAGCAGGTTCAGCGTGCGCAGCAGGTAGCGATCGATCAGCTCGAGCGCGGAGCCGGGCTCCCGCGTCAGCGACAACGTGTTCGATTCCCGGCCGAGCGCCGCCTGCAGCCACTCGCCCCAGTCGTCGGCGCCGCGCGTCGCGCGCACACCGCGGCTGCGGTCGTAGCGCAGCACGACGTCGTAGGTCGCGAACATGACCTGGTCGAGGAACGCCGGCACCGACAGGAGCGTGCCGCCCGAGGGGACGACGTCGAAGACGTTGCCGTGCAGCAGGAACTGGGCGGCGGACCCGGACCGGAAGAGGTCGGCCATCTCCGCCGCCCAGCGCGGCAGGGTTGCTTCTCCTTGCGGCCGGCCTGTTGGGACGGGTTTCATTGTTTCTCCTGCGTGCGGCCGGCGATGAGGTCGGGCGTCAACGGCGGGGGCTCCGTGAGCAGATCTTCCATGGCGCCGTAGACCTGCTGTTGATCGCGGATCCACTGGCCGGTGCTGCCGAGCGTTGCGGTGATCTCGTCGATGCGGCGCGACAGCAGCTCGGGATCCGTCGAGAGTGCCGCCTGTTCGCGAATCAGCTCCACCTGCTGCTGGATGCGCTCGAGCTCCGCCTCGATGTAGGCGAGCTTGCGGTCGCCGTCGACGCGCTGCTGCTGCCGCTGCCGCAGGATCTCGAGCTGGCCGGTGATGCTGCGCGAGAGCTCCTCGCTCAGCCCCGACTGATGCTGCTGACGCTCGAGCGCCGCGATCTTGCGCTGCAGGTCGGCATCGTTGTGCGTGCCGCCGAGCACGTTGGTGATCGTCCGACGCGCGAGCAGCAGGCGCAGGAACATCCATGAGAGACGCCCCAGGCCGTCAGCCTGCGTTTCGATGCCGTGCGGCGGTTCGGTGGCGCCGTGGAGCTGCAGGTCGATGATCGAACGGCAGCGTTCGGAGAGCGCGTCGTAGGTGCGGCGATCGGCTGGCTCGAGCTTGCCGAGCACTTTCTGGATCCGCTGGCTCCACTCGGCGCGTGAGGCGGTGAGCGGCCGGCTGGCGACGGTCTGCTGGAAACGGCGATTGGTCGCGAGCGTGAGCAGATACCCGAGCTCGAGCCCGGCGCCAAGCACCCAGAACCCCGGATTGGCCACGCCGAGCAGGCCGAACGCCGCCATCCCTACCCAGTTGGGCGCGACGAACATGCCGATCGGCCGCGCGTTGAACGCGGCCGTCACGTAGTCGAAGAAGCCGGGCTTCTTGGCCATGCTGCTCAAATGCCAAGAATGCCATAAATGCCATGAATGCCAAGAATGCCAAGAATCGCCAATCCGAAGATGAACTTCGAACCGTGAACCACATTCATGGCATTCATGGCACTCCTGGCATTCTTGGCATTTCAGTCGGACGTGCTTTACTCTCCCTTGCCATGAAGCTCCGCCTCACCGTCCTGACGTCGCTGCTGGTTGTCTTCGTCTCCGCGATGGCGATCCGCGCGCAGCGCGGCGGCGGCCCCCCGGGCGGGCCCGATCCGGCAACCGATCCGTTCAGAGGCGTGACCACGGACGGCACCGTGCGAACGGGGCTGTTCACGATCCGCTCGACCGGGGTCTCCACGCGTCCTGTCATGGAAGCCGCGCAGCAGTTCCTGGCTGCGCTGACGCCGGAGCAGAAGAAGGCCACGACGTTCGCCGTGGACGATGTGGAGTGGCGGCGATGGAACAACGTGCACCGCGCCGAGCGGGCGGGCGTGAGCTTCAAGGAGATGACCGAGGCGCAGCGCACCCGCGCCTTCGATCTGCTCAAAGCAGGACTGAGCGCAAAAGGGCTCGAGAAGACGCGCAACGTCATGAAGCTGAACGAGACCATCGCCGAGATGACCGGCCGCTTCAACGAATACGGCGAATGGCTCTACAACCTCACGGTGATGGGCGAGCCCCACGCCACCGAGCCCTGGGGCTGGCAGCTCGAAGGCCACCATCTCATCGTCAATTACTTCGTGCTCGGGGATCAGGTGGTGATGACGCCGACGTTCATGGGCTCCGAGCCGGTGATTGCCGAATCAGGCAAGTACGCCGGCACGAAGGTGATGCAGGACGAGCAGGCGAAAGGGCTGACGCTGATGCAGGCGCTCACGCCGGAGCAGCAGAAGAAGGCCACCATCGAGCCCGGCAGGAAGATGGCGAACAAGGCGCAGGGACAGGCATTCCGCGACAACCTGCAGATGCCATACGCCGGGATCAAGGTATCGGAACTGAACGACAAGCAGAAGGCGCTCGTGACCGCCGTGATCGCCGAGTACATCGGCAACATGGGCGACGGCCACGCAAAGGTGCGCATGGGGGAAGTCGCCCGGCACCTGAACGACACGTACTTCGCGTGGATAGGGGAGTCCGGCCCGGACAGCGTGTTCTACTACCGCATCCAGAGCCCGGTGATCCTCATCGAGTTCGACCACCAGACCCCGATCGCCCTGCCGGGGCCGAAGGAACCGGGCCGCCGTCACGTGCACTCCGTGGTGCGCACACCGAACGGCAACGACTACGGGAAGGATTTACTGCGCCTGCACTACGAACAGCACAAGCACGACTCAGCACAGGGACACCTGGTGCTTCGGTAGGAATGCCATGAATGCCCAGGAATGCCAGGAATGCCAAGAATGTTGGAGAGTCTCTCCGACACGAAGCCGTGTGAACCTGAACCCCATTCATGGCATTCATGGCACTCCTGAGCATTCATGGCATTGAACGTCACTTCAGTACATTCAACGTCAGATCTATCTTCATCACCTCTCCACTGACCGGATCCGTCGCCGACGTGTACTGCGTCGTCTGGCCGTCCTTGAGCAGGATGCCGAAGCTCGACTTGAAGTTGCGGAAGGCCGGGACTTCCGCGATGCGTGCGGCCGACTGGGTGTCTTTCTGAGCGGGGTCGGCGTGAAGCTGGAGCGACGAATCTTCCACGGTCATGATGAGCTGATAAACCCCGCCTGACAGCGTCGCCGCCACGCAATCGATGTTCGTGCCGACGTCCCTGTATTGATAACTGGTTTGTGGAATCGACTTGCCCTCACCCTGTTGCGCGCCAAAGACCGTAGTCGCCACGGGAACCTGAACGCCCATCCGTAACGTGGTGCGGTGGCTGTTGGACGCCACTCCCAGCACGTACGGCAGGCTGCTGATCTTCTTGTCTCCCTTGTGCCGCGATAAAACGACGGTGACCTTGAGCGGCACCGGTTCGGCGCGCTCGCGCGGTGCCGGCGTGGCGGCCGGCGGTTTCTCCTGAGGCGGTGCGGCGGCGGGCTTGTCCTGCGCGATCGCGGTGATGCCGGCCATGGCCAGTGCGACGGCCGTGGCTGTGATGCGGGTTCTCATTGTGCGAGCTCCATCTCTCGCGGGTCGGGTTCGCCCGCGACATCCGTGTCGTTCGTAATCTCCACATCCGGTATGACGATCTCCGGTACGGCAAGCGGTGTGGTCGTGAGCGGCGCCGGCTCGCTTCCGAGAACCGGGGGCGGCGGCAGGTTCGCGCCGTCGAGGACGCGCGCGGCGAGCAGCTCCCTGAGCCGCGCGATCGCACGCGCCTGCGTTGGCGGCACCATCACGTCAGGTTCGCGGGATCGCGGGATCGCGCGTTCGGAGAATCGCAATCTCGCCCGTTCGCGCGACGGCCCGGGGGCCGCTCGTGCCGCTGCCGTTGCGAATGGTTCCCGACTGGTCGCCTCGTCGCGCGGCGTTGGCGCCGTCGCGACGCCGTCCGGTACCTCCGGCCCTGCCGCCGGCACCGACGCGGATGAACCCGGCGCAGGCAATTCGACCGCCGCCGATGGGCCGGCCGGCATGTCGCCGCGCGGCACCGAAGGCGCCACAGCCCGCACTCCCATCCAGACGCCGAACGCCAGCACGGCGGCGGCGGCCGCTCCCATCCACCACGCGTAAGGCATCGGCGCACGTTTCGACGCCGCATGCGCACGACGTACCGCTTCCGCGGCGAAGCCTTCCGACACGTTCACGCCGAGCGCGCGGCGAAGATCGCTCTCCGCCCCCTCGATCATCCGGCGCTGCTCCTCCAGCACGTGCCGGCAGTCCGCGCACGCGGCCAGATGCCGTCGCGTCGCCTCGTCCGGCGGGGCGCCGCACGCGTGATCGCTTATCGCCTCGGCGAATCGTTCGCAAGACATCTCAGCCTCTGCGCCAGTCCCTTGCGGGCCAGGAATAATCTCGATTTCACCGTGCCTTCGGGCACGGCGAGCAGCCGCGCGACGTCCTGCAGATCGTGCCCCTGCAGCGCCGACAGGATGATGACGAGCCGCTGCTTCTCAGGGAGATCGTCGATGGCTTTCCACAGCTGCGACGATCGTTCCGCCGAGAGCGCCAGCTGCTCGGCAGTAGCGACTGGCGCGGGCGCGTGCGCCGCGTGCTCGCGCGCCTGACGACGGCGGTCGGCTCTCCAGCGGTCGATGGCGAGACGCCAGGTGACGCGGATCATCCACGCGCGGAAGTGTTCCGGATCGCGCAGCGAGGCGAATCGCGTGTAAGCGCGGGTAAACGCCTCCTGCGCGATCTCTTCGGCGTCCTGCTGCTGCCGCACCACGCCGAACGCCACGCGCACCACCAGGTCCGACGAGTCGCGCACCGCCTGCTCGAACTCGCGCTCGAGTGCGGCGCCGGCGGGACACGCGCCCTGCCGACCTGCGTTCACGACCACTCCCGGGAAGTGCCCGGCCTCATCCATGCCGCGCATCGCACACACCTTACACACGGCGCAGCCGGTGAAGGGGTTCATTCTCCAGGTGCGATTTCGTCAACTTCCAACCTTCAACTCCCAACTTCCAAGCCGCGTGGATCCGAATCAGCGGGATGAAAGTCGTACCGCAAGGCTGGTTGGTTCGACTTTCACCCCGCTCCCTCGAGCCACGCGCCTTGGGAGGTTGGGAGTTGGAGGTTGGGAGTTGAGATGAGCACTTATTGCACACGAGCGACGCTGAGATTGACCGTCTTGTTCTCTCCATCGGCGATGACCACCGGCGTAGCGGCGCGCGCGAGCAGCTCGAAGTAAGCCGGAGTAGCATCGGCGAGAAACGCGTCGGCACGTGGCACCGCGATCGCCAGGTATCGGCCCGGACGGAGACCGGCGGCGCGAAACTGCCCGTTCCCCTCGGCATACACGACGGTGGTCGACAAGTAACGCGGGTGCCAGAACGCGGGATCCTCGCTCAGCAGGATCACGCCGGCGGCGGCCGGCGCTCCCCCCGCGGTCGTGGCTACGCCGCTCACGACAGCCGCCCGCTGGGTCAGCACGATCTCGACCGCTCCGCCGTTCGGCTGGAACTCCGTCGGCTGATCGGTGACGTCGCGGCCGCCGTAGAGCACCGCCTTCAAGTGCCACCCTCGGCCGGCGTCGACACGGATCAGCGTTGGCCCGAACAGGTCCCTCAACACGAACGTGCCGTCCCGTCCGGCCTGCGTTGAAACCGAATTGATGATGCTGGCCCCTCCCGCCGTCGACCGGATCGTGACTTCATGGGCAGGCGCTGGCGGCTTTCCTTCGTACGTGACGCGGCCAGGAACGCTGACCGCTGGCTGCAGGCGGACCACGAGGTTTTCAAGATCGTCGGAGACGACGATCGGCATCCACGCGAACTCCGCGCCGCGCCCGCCGCTGCCGTAGCGGTGCACGGCGATCGCATGCTGGCCATCCGTCACGTTCTCGATATCGAAGCCTCCGTCCGATCGCGACGTCCGGGTGACGGACGTGACTGTCGCGCCGGTGTCGGCCTGGTAATCCGGCTGCAGCATCACATTGACGCCGCCGGCGGCTTCTCCCGTGGAATCGACGACGATCCCCCGGATCGTGCGGAGCCGCGCGTGACCGACCGTGAATTCGAGTGGACCCACTTCGTCTCCGGCCTGCACGCGGATCGGCACCGCCTCGGTGATCGACGGGGTACCCGGGTAATACGTGACCTGGCGGGCCAGCGGAGTCCGCGGCTGCCCCTGGCTGAAGACGAACACGCTCGACGGCATCGGCCGGGCGGTCACGAGGTACTCGCCCGGCGGCAGGCCAAACAGCCGGAACGCACCTGTATCGTCGCTGCGGGCGACCGACCCAGTTGCGCCAAGAACAGGGCGCAGCCGCCCGCCCGAGAGCCGCTCGACAACGCCGATCATGACTGACGCCATCGGCCCTCCACGCTCGTTGGCGACTCTCCCGACGACAACGCCGGCGCGCTCGAGCGCAACGACGAGGTTGTCGATCACCTGGTCCGCGGCCACATGGAGCGCCTCTGCGTCGCCGTGTGCGTCGGCGGGAAACCGCATGCGCAAGTACCGCGCGGCGCCCGGTCCTGGCGAGACGCCGAGGTGGTAATAGCCGGGCTGCGCGTCCCGGATCTCGAACCGTCCTTCCTGGTCGACAGGCACCGGGCTGCTCGCCGGCTGGAACGCGTCCGGCATGAATCGCGCTACTAGAGAATTTCCCTTCGCCTGCAGCAGCATGACCTCGGCATCGTCCACGGGGGCTCCGGTATCTGCGCCGACGACGCGTCCGCGGACGATCGCGGTGCCGG